>NZ_JBEOZU010000144.1:0-16079 GCF_040298185.1 Streptomyces sp. NPDC001634
CGGACGGCCGCCGGCCCCGGGCTCCGGCGGGCCGCAGCGGCGGGGATCGGACGAGGGTCACGCGCAGGGGCGCCTCGAGCGCGTTCGCGCTGCCGCGGCGGCACGGGCCACCAAGGGGGCCGCTCGCACCAGGGCCCTCGTGCGCCGGGCGAACCTATGTCGGCTCGGGCCCCGATCAGGCAGCAGAGCAGCAGGGCGGTGTTCGCACCGTTGCCGCCGGTCGGAGAGGTGGCGTGGATGGCGTCTCCGAGCAGCGTGACCGGACCGGGCGCCCAGCGCTCGCGTGGCTCGACCACCCGGATGGACAGCAGGGTGCTGTTGTCCGGGTCGGCCTGCTCGATGAGCGCCTGCAGGTCCGGGTGCCAGCCCTGCATTCTGGACAGCGCGGCCTCCCGTGCCGTCAGGGTGTCGAGAGAGCCGTTCGGCGGGTGGATCATGGCCCAGCGCACATCGTCTTGACTGTCAGGGAGCGTTACTTCGGGTGCCAGTTTCTCCGCCGCTTCCTTTGGCGGAATGGGGAACCGCATCGCCGCGAGCAGCAGACTCACTCCGCCCCCGACGATCTTCCCGCCGTAGGCCCGGGACAGGTCGGCGAACTGCTCCGTCCGCGGCGTGCGGCCGATGACGAACCGAACGCCGGTGTCAATCGGGGTGGTCTGCGGCGTCAGCACCTGGCGAACCGCGGAGCCGACCCCGTCCGCCCCGACGAGCAGATCGGCGGTTGCCGGATCGCGCCTCGCGAACCGGGTTCGTCATGACAGCCGCACTCCTTGACCACGCGCCGGAGAACCGCTCCCCTGTTGGTGGCACGGCTATGGGGAGTCGCAATAGCCGACGAGGCAGGCCAAGGCGCCGATGATGTCGAAGCGGTCGGCGCGGCATCATTTTCGAACAGCGCGCAGGCCCTGGTCGGCGAAGGCGATCAGCCACTCGAAGCTCTCGTCGATGTCGGCGCTCCACTGGAAGCCGTTGGCCGCCTGCAGTGTGGCGAAGCCGTGGCAGAGGCTGCGGAGCATGCGCAGGGCGTGGTCCACGTCGGGCTCTGCGATCTCGTAGCCGCGCAGGACCGCCGTGAACGCGTCGAGCAGTCGCTGGCCCGCGGTTGCCAGCGGATCGTCCGGGCCGGACGGTTCCAAGCCGATCGTCGTCGCGTACCGGCCGGGGTGCTCCAACACGAAGGCGCGGAAGGCGCGCGCCGCGGCGGCCAGGGCGTCGCGGCCCGCGTATCCCTGGACCGCGCTGCCGACGGCGTCGGCGGCCTCGTTCAGCGCCAGAGCCGCGATGCGCCGGTTGAGGTCGTCCTGGCCGCCGACGTGCTTGTACAGGGACGGGGTACGCACGCCCACCCGCTCGGCCAGCAAACCCATCGTCAGGTCGGCCAGGCCCACCTCGTCGGCGAGCGCCGCACCGGCAGCGACCACGGCCGCGGGGTCCAGGCCGGCCCTAGGCACGTGCAACATCCGATCGGAGGAAGGAAAGCATGAGCGAAACCACCTGGTCGGGGAACTGGTCGTGCGGGTAGTGCCCCGCGCCCTCGATCATCTCAAGGCGACCCAGGCCGGCAGGCAGGGCCTCAACGATCGCCGACCCCTCGGCATACGGGTCGGCCCAGTCGGGGTCGAGCGTCCCCATCATGACCAGGACCGGGCAGCGGACGCCCGCGAGCTGCGCGCCGGCGTCGGTCGGGGCGCAGCGGCCCATGCCCTGCATGGCCTTCATCCGGCCCGGTTCGCGCAGCAGGGAGTCGATGAGGCCGAGTCGCTCGGCCCATCCGGCCGGCTTCACGCCGGGGTAGGCCACGTCGAGGTACGAGCGCCAGAGCGGCACACTGCCGAACACGCCCGCGCCGAGCAGCCGCAGCATGCCCTGCCGGAAGCGCTTCATCCGCAGGTCGCCGAGGCGGATCGACTGCTTGCGGGTGAACGGCGCCAACTCGACAACCGCGGTGATCAGCGAGGGTTCCTGTGCCGCGGCGATGGTGGCGGCGCCGCCGGAGATCGAGTGGCCGACGAGCACGGCCGGGCCGCCCAGATGGCGGATCACGGCGAGCAGGTCGCCGGCTATGGCGGTGCGGCTCCAGGCCGGCCAGCCGACGCTGGACTCGCCGCAGCCGCGCAGATCGACTGCGGCGACCCGATAGCCCGCCGCCACCAGTGACGGGACCACAGCACGGTACGCGGCGCGACTGTCGCCCATGCCGTGCGCGAGAAGGATCAGCGGGCCGGAACCCACGACCTCGTAAGCGATCGTGCCGCCGTCGACGGCAAGGTACTCGGTCACGACGTCCCCTTGATTCAGCTAATAGAATTAGCTATAAGCTAATCCTGTTAGCCCGACCTGTCAACCGACCATGGGCATCGGTGTATTCGTTGGCGCTGGGATTGCCCGGCACCTGCCTGCCCCTGTCAGTGCCAGGCGATCCGGACGCCAGCCCTCAGGAGGTCAACCCAAGCGGCGATGCGCGTAGTTGAGCCACGGGACCGCCTTGCGGTTCTGGCCGGCACCGGGACGGGTGTAGTCGCACACGCCGGTCGGGAAAGCCTGGCGCAGTTGGTTCTGCTCGGCGTAGGTGAACGTCACCGGGTAGTCAGCGAAGTTCAGCGGTCGCAGCGCACAGCTGAGGACGTTCTCGGCGCGCGGCTCGCCGGCTTGCAGCCGTGGGTCCGATCCCACCGGGTAGGTGGCCGCGCACGGCCCGCTCGCCGGGTCGGTCAGTGGTTGCTGGATGCGGCTGGTGGCGGACAGGTAGCAGCCGTCGGCGAGGCCGGCCGGCTTGTCCGTGATCACTTTGGTCTGCCGGCTGTGTGTGGAGCGGTCGGCTTCGATGTTCGTCAACCAGTGGTCCATGGCGGCCAGTTCGTAGCTGTTCGCGGCGGCCACCTGTTTCGGAGTGTTCTGGTTTTCGATGATCACCTGGTTGGCGGCGGTGCCGTTGGCCTGCGTCAGACGGGCCCGCATGACGAACGACCACTGAGTCGTGTGGAAGTCCCACAGGGGACCGCTGTTGTCCATGTCGACTCGCGCCTCGATGATCGGAGTGGTGCGCAGCCCCAGTCCCGCGCTGTCGACGATGTCGTCACGATAGGCCGCCTCCAGCGCACGCGGGTCCGCCTGGTTGCGCTGCGTCACGGGTGTGCCGGTCGTGTCGTAGCCGCCGATTCCGTCGTTGAGGGCGACGAACTGAGCCGGGCTGATCTGTCCGCGCTTCAGTGCCGCGAGACCGTACTGCATGCCCACGTTGTCCAGTGGGCGGCGCACGAAACCGGTGACCGGGTCACGGCCGAACTGGTTCGCGTACGACTCCACGGCGCTGCACTTCACGCCGTTCGGGTTGGTCATCGGATTCCAGATGGCCGCAGGTGGGATGGCGCTGTCGTTCGCGGTGATCTCCTTGTTGCAGCTGTCTGCGGCGGTGATCCGGTTGGCGAAGTAGTCATCGGCGGACACACAGGTGTCGTAATCGGGGAAGCCCGCCACCGCCTGCCGCTGTGCGGTGGTGAACGACGAGCCGGCCCCGGCGAAGAACCGGTCGAGCAGACGGCAGTCGGACACGTCCTTCATCACGGTGAGCGGATCGGGGAGGGAGTACCCGGGGACGATGCCGTCCAGGATGCCGGGGTAGGCGTCGGCGATGTCGTACTGCTGCATGGCCCCGCCGGACCCGCCCCAGCCGATGGTGTGGGCCACGGGGCCGTAGGTGTCGATGAAGTGTTCCTTGACCATCATCGCCGCTTCAGCGGAAACGATGGTGCTGCAGTTGTGGTCGAGCACGTTGAGGCTGGACGAGGCGACCGCGTAGCCCTGGGACAGGAACAGGTCGTCGAGCACCCCGCCGGTGCTGTTGCCCTGGTGGTGGCCGCCGTTGCAGCCGCCGCCGAACGTGTAGACCAGCCGGTCGTTCCAGCTCGTGTCCCGGCGCAACGGTGAGGGATCGGTACCGTCGTAGAGTGCGGCGGTCTGGTAGACGGCGCGGTCGATGGTGCCGCTCTCCAACCGGACGATGTACGGCACCGCACGCCCGTCGACCGTCGCGGTGGCCAGGTCGGCTGGGCGGTCGGCAGGGTGGGCCAGCGGGGCGAACGTACCGCCGGAGGTGCGGTACCGGTAGCTGACCACGGTGGGTGTGGAGCACAGCGGCTGGACGGCAGGGGCAAGGCCGAACGCTGTCGTTTCGCAGTAGAAGGGCCGCTGCCGCGGGCCGGAGAAGACCGGGCCGGACGCAGCGTGGTTGACCACGGTCAGCTCGGCAGCCCGCCCTCGGGACGTGGCCGTGATGTGGTTGGCGCCCGGCCGCAGGCCGGTGACCGATCCGAGCAGTGAACCGTCCGGCTGGCGCACGAACCCGCCGACCTCTCGTCCGTTCTCCCTCACCTGCACCGGGCCGTCGCCGGTCGCGGTGATCCGCACGAGCGCCCTGCCGCCAGTGATCAACCTCGGGTCCGGATTCGACACGGTGGCCATGTTCATGGAGGGCGGACCGGCCATGCGGGTTACCGCCGACGCAGGAACGGGCGCCGGCAGCACTGTGCCCAGCAGCACGGCGCCGGCCGAGGCCACGCCGGCCAGCGGGATGGGAATCGACTTCATGGGGAAGCTCTCGTCCTGCTAGTCGTTGAAGTAGTGGCCGTTGTCGAGGTCCGGGATGAGTGCCGGGTGTGCGGGATGCCATCCGAGTTGCTTGCGGGTCAGGGCGCTTGAGGTCGGGTTGTCGAGCGGCACGAGGGCGGAGAGGAAGCCGAAATGCTCGCCGGCCTCCTCGGCGGTGATGCTGACAACCGGTAGTTCCAGTCGACGGCCGATGGCCTCGGCAATGTCGCGGAAGGGCACGCCCTCCTCGCCGGCTCCGTGGAGTATCGCGCCGGCCGGGGCGGCTTCCACCGCCAGCCGGTACAGGCGCGCCGCGTCGAGGCGGTGCACGGCGGGCCAGCGGTTCGATCCGTCGCCGACGAAGGCCGACACGCCCTTGGCGCGGGCGATGTCGATCAGGCGCGGGACGAAGCCCTTGTCGCCTTCACCGTGCACGGACGGCGCAAGCCGCACGATCGACGCGCGCACCCCACGCTCGGCCAGCGCCACAGCCGCGCTCTCCGATGCGACCCGGGGCAGCACTGACCCCGGGGCGGGTGCGATCTCCTCGGTCCCCAGGCGTCCCGGCGCGATCATCGTGAGCATCAAGGTGCCCGAGGTGACCACCAGGGGCTTGTCCGTACCCTCGAGCGCCGCCCCGAGCGTGTCGACGGCACGCAGGTCCACTCGGCCGGCGCCGGCATAGTCCGAGAAGTCGTGGCTGAAGGCGAGATGGATGACGCCCTCCGCCGCGGCGGCACCGCGGCGCAGACTGTCGACGTCGTCGAGGTCCCCGCGGTGCACTGCGGCTCCAACGGCCGCCAAGGCCGCCGCGGCCTGGTCCGAACGGGCAAGCCCGACGACCTCGTGTCGGGCGTCGAGGAGTTCGCGGACGACCGCGGATCCGATGTATCCCGTCGCGCCTGTAACAAGAACACGCACCGTCAATTTCCTTTGGCTGCTTCGAGTTGATGGCTCTGGTCGGTACGGCCGCGGAATGCGGCCGAGGGGTGGTCCACCGGCTCGCGCGCATCGTGACGCCACGCGTCCCCGCGTCCCGCCCCGCCTCGCCGGACGGCTCGGCTTCGGTCGTCGGTGGATTGCCTGTCCAGTCAATCCGGCCCCGCAGCGGACCTGAAGGACCGATCCGGTCCCCGTTGATACCCTGTCGGTATGAATGATCTGGAGGTGCGGCAACTCCGGTACTTCGTGGCGGTTGCCGAGGAGCTGCACTTCGGGCGTGCGGCCGAGCGGCTGGGCATGGCACAGCCCCCGCTCTCGCGGGCGATCCGGCAACTGGAGCGCCAGCTCGGGGTGCGACTCTTGGAGCGCACCACACGTCAGGTCAGGCTCACCGCGGCCGGAGAGGTCTTCCTGCGCGACGCCCGGACCGCGCTCGACGCGGTCACGGCGGCCGGCAGGCGGGCCCGGCACGCAGGCCAGCCCGTGCCGCGGCTGCGGCTCGCGCTCAGGGCCGACTACGACGCCGGGCTGCTGCCGCAGATCCTCACCGCGTACCAGGGCGAGGTCGCGGCGACGCCGGTGGAGTTGGTGATGAGCGGCAAGGAGCAGGCGCAGGCGCTACGCGACGGCCGTGCCGATGTCGCATTGCTGTACGCCCCGTTCGACGACCGCGGTCTGGACGTCGAAGTGGTACTGACGGAGCCCGGCGTGGTGGTCCTGGCGGCTGCCGACCCCCTGGCCTCCCGCTCGTGTCTGCGTCGTGCCGATCTGGCCGAGCGAAGTCTTCCCGACGGAACTCCCGCCGACCAGATCGCCGGACTGCGCTCGCTCGGCATGGTCACCCGGGGCGGCCAGGACCAGCCGCAGACGGTCCAACGCGGGCTCGTGACCCAAGCCCCGCCCACTGCCATGAATCTGGCGCAGATCTTCAAACTGATCGAAGTGGGCAGTGTCGTCTTCTTCCTCCCCGCCTCGGTGGCGCGTCGCTACTCGCGGCCAGGGGTGGTCTACCAGCCCGTCAGCGACCTTCCGGCGGCCACGCTGGCCGTGGCCTGGCCCCAGGAGTCGCACTCGCCGGCCGTCGCGGCCTTCGTCCGTGTGGCCACGGCCGTCGCAGCTGCCGCTCAGGCCGAAGCGGGAACACCGCAGCGTCATGACTAGGTGTCTTCGGCACAGCGCGGGTGTGCGGTGGTCACGCGCGGTGGCTGCGGGCCCGTCGCCGGTTACCGCGCGCCGGCGGCCATGAGCTCCGGGACGACGGCCCGGGCGAGGGTCGTCGCCGTGTGTACGACGCCCACGATCGCGTCCTCGGGGTCCAGCCCGTACAGGTCGGTCAGGTTGAAGAGCGCTTCGGCGCTGACGACGATCGCGAGGTCGCGGTTGAGCTGCTCCATCGCGGCAGTGTCCGCGCCGAGGGTGTCGACCAGTGGGGCGAGCGCGTGTTCTATCAGGCCGAAGCGCAGGCCGGGGCGGGCGTCGGCCTGGTCGGGCCGGGTGCGGGGATCCGGGGTGTGGCTGAAGTCGGCCGGGTTGGTCGCCAGGCCAACGCGCAGGCATCCCGCCAGGTCTGCGCCGATGTCCACTCCGATTGATGGTCGGGGAGTGGCCAAGCCCGGCCGAGACGCAGTGGAAGAGCGATTTCGCCGTCGTCGTCAGTGCCAACACTCTTCGCCCTCACCGATCCGCTCGGCGCTGACCCCGGCGCTGCCGTTGTCAGCGCCGTCCGTAGCGCGACCGCCTTGACCCAAGCCGCCGTGAAAGGGAATGTCGCCGCCCGCCCGCCGAAGTCGCTTGACGCCCTCCGTAACCAGCGTGCGTCGGCCTTCAGGCGTGGCCGACACTCGTACGGGTCATGCAGGCAGGGAACGGTGTCCGATGAGGTGCTCGCCGGCTGCGGCGGAGGCCCGCACGGCGTCATATCCGCAGGCGCGCATCGCGCTCTCGTAGTCGCCGATCGCGGACAGCAAGGGTTTCGCGCCGGAGGCGGCAGCGACGAGTTCGGTCCACAGCGCCTGGGCGTCGCGCAGGGCGGTGTTGGCGCCCAGTCCCAGAGCCGGGCTCATGGCGTGGACCGCGTCGCCGACGATGGTCACCTGTGTCGGCCCCCGTGGTGCTGCGGGGACGTGGCTGCGCAGGGTCAGGGGTTGCACGGTGTCCACGTCCCACAGACGGACGAGTGTGATCAGGTCGGGATGCCAGGACGCAACCCGCTGCAGGGCGTAGCGCTTCAGATCCACGGGGGAGGACGTGTACAGCTGGGTGTCGTCAGGCATCCGGGTGGCCTTGGCGCTGAAGATGCCCGGCGCGAAGTCGCGGCGGACCTCGTCCCGGAACGCCGGGTCGCACTCGCGGACCAGGGGTGTGCGTGGGTTGCTGCGTTCCAGGGGCGCGAAGCTGACGATGTCGTGGTGGGGGCCGTTGACCAGTGTGAAGGCGGAGTACAGCTGCGTGGGGATGCGACTTTTGGTCTCCTCGGTGAGTGGGATCTTCGCCGCGATGTGGCGGGCCTCAAGGTCGACGGTGCTGTGGTCCGGCAGGCGTTGTGCGCGCACGGCGGAGTTGATGCCGTCGGCGCCGACCAGCACGTCGGCTTCCGCGGTACGACCGCTGGCGAGGTGCACGGTGATGGTGGCGTCGGGATGGCTTTGGTAGCCGGTGACCCGTGCACCGAAGCGGACTGTCCCCTCCAGGCCGGTGTACAGGATCCTGCGCAGGGTCGAGCGGTCGACCACCAGGTGTTCGGGGACGTCGGCATTCGGGTTTCCGGTGCCGCGGGAGGCGGTGAGCTCACGGACCGGGCCGGGATTGAGCTGCTCGTCGAAGAGGAGCGCGTCCTGGCGCGGGATGCCGGCCGTGGCCAGGAACAGTTCACGTGTGCGGGGGTCCAGAACGTCATTGATCGCCGTAGTTCCGGTGGAGTTGATGTGCAGTCGGTAGCCGGGGTTGCGGGCGATCAGGTCGGGGTCGCGCTCGAAAACCCTGACATTCACGCCGTTGTGGTGCAGTCGGCGGGCCAGGGTGAGACCGGCGAGGCCGGCGCCGGCGATGGCGACACGGAGAGTAGGCATGAGTTCTCCAGTTCAAGCGCTGGGACATGCGGAACTGCCGGGAACCGACCCGCATCCCAACCGACGTGACTGCGGGCGGGAGGCCGGTGCAGCAGGGGCCTGGTAGCGCCTGCGGTGGGCGAGTGGTGCGGTCCCGGTGATGTCGGGCTGCTGTCAGGCCGGAGGGTGCCCGACAGCAGCCCGAGGGGGCCCGGCACCGGCTGGGGTTGGTCCTGGGCGGGCCGGTCAGTGCTGCGGGTGGGCGTTGCCCGTCGGCGGCAACTGCGGTGCGGGCAGCCGGTCCTGGCCGACGAGGCGGTGACCGCGCTCGGCCGATTCGCGGACGGCGCTGAAGCCGTAGTCGCGCATCTCGTCCTCGTAAGCCCGTAGGGCGTCTGTGAGCGGTCGACCGGCGGCGGCCTCGACGAGACGGGACGTGAGAACGCGGGCGTCGCGCAGCGCGGTGTTCGCGCCCACACCGATGGCGGGGCTCATGACGTGGATGGCGTCGCCGAGGAGCGTGACCGCGTTCGTTTCCCATGCGGTGACGGGCACGCTGGTGCGGACCGAGACCGGGAAGATCGAGGCCGGGTCCTGGCGGGAGACGATCTCCGCCAGCTTGGGGTGCCAGCCCTCCAGCAGCGACAGGGTCATCGCCCGGAGCTCGGTACCGCTCATGGCGAACAACTGCTCGTCATCGCGGGGGAGTTGCTCCCGACGGGCGCCGAAGACGCAGGCTAGGTAGTCGCTGTCGTCGCTGAGCTCGATCCCGGGAGCCAGCCTCGCGGTCACCTCGCGCTGCGGCTCGCGGTACTGCACCGGCGCGAGCCCGAGGAAGCGCCGCTGCGGGCCGATGACAGTGGTCCACAGGCCCAACAAGTCGGAGGGGACCAGTTCCTGGGCCGCATCGCCGACGAGCGGGACCTTGCCGTACAGCAGCCGCAGCCCCGCGTCGACGACTTGAGTCTTGGGCAGACGCTGCCTTCGGGTTGCAGAGTTGACTCCGTCGGCACCGATCAGCACGTCCCCGGTGGCGCTCGTCCCGTCCGCGAAGTGCGCGGTCACCGTGCCCGAGTGATTGGTTTCATAGCGGGTGAGCGCGGAGCCGTAGTGCACGGACTTCTCCAGCCCGGCCAGCAGGATCTGGCGCAGGGTCCTGCGGTTGACCGCCAGGTGCCCGCCGCCCGGCAGGTCCTCCACCACCGGCAGTTCCTGCGCGTGCAGCAGGCCCAGCCGGTGGTCGAAGGAGTCCATCCGTGCCCCGGGTGTTCCGGCGGTGGCGGCGAACACCTCGAACGCCTGCGGCGTCAGCAGCGCCTTGAGCGCGGTGATGCCGTCCGGATTGATGCGGATGCGATAGCCCTGGTTGCGGAAGTCGGGGCCGGGGTCCTTCTCGTGGACGGCGACGCTGATGCCCGCCCGCTGGAGTCCTTGTGCGAGAGCAAGGCCGCCCAGGCCGCCCCCGGCGATGATGGCATGCAGATCCGACACAGTTGTGTCCCTTCTCGATCATGTTACGAAAAGGGACGCACCGGACGTGCCTCCATGGGCACCGTACGAGCGAGTGATCGCCATCCGGACTACCTACCGGACCGTGACTTTCGTACGTCCGTCAATGACCGTAACAGACAACCGGGCCTCGTCAACCCCCGCACCGAGGCGGTACCTGTTGTCCCGATGCCGCTTCCATGTGCCTGCCCGCGGGGGCCGGCACATGGAGTGGGGGCGTGGAACTCAGGACCGGCCTGGCCTCACGAAGGCGTCGACGAAGGTGCTGACGAGGCCCGTCTGGGCGAGGACGAGGCCCTGCTCGGAAAGCGCGGTCGGGAGTCGTCACACCAGGCCGAGCCGTGGAAGGGAAGCCGATGATGAAAGATCCCGGTCTATAGGCCGATACCGAACAAGGATGCAGCGTTTCCGGAAGAGAACTGTTGGCGCTCTGTCTCGGAGGAGAAGTGACCCAAGAAAGAACCAATTTCCTCTTTGGTCGGCCGTTGGAAGGGGTAGTCCGTGGCGAACATCAAACGGTCGACCGAGGTCACCGACAGAGCATGATGCAGGTGAGCCGGGTTGAGCATGCCGGAGGCGGTGATGTGGAAATTCGATCGGACGCAGTCGGACACGGAGCGCTGCAGGCCGGCGGTCCGGGAGATGCTGTTGGCCCGATCGAGCCAGAAAAGCAACGTCTCTCCCCAGTGGCCGAGCACGATCTGGAGGTCGGGATGACGGTCGAAAGTACCTCGGAGGATCAGCCGCAAGGCAGCTGTTGCGGCGTCCAGGTGCCATCCCCAGCCGAAAGTGGCCAGGGCGAGTTCCGTCATGGGGTCGAATCCTCGGTATGAGGCGTCACGGACAGCTCGCGATGGCAATTGGGGATGAATGAACACGGGCTGACCGAGTTCCGAGGCCACGCCGAAAAAATCGTCGTAGACGGGATCGTCGAGAAACAGGTCCCCTGATCGGCCGTACACCATGGTTCCCACGTGCCCCATACTCGCGGCTCGTTCAAGCTCGGCTGGGACGTCCTTCGGTGAGGACATGGGCAGGGTGGACATCGAGCGAAGACGGGCAGGGTTTCGGGCGACGGCCGCCGCGGCCACGTCGTTCGCGGCGCGACTCAGCGCCAGGGCTTCTCCGGGTGGCAGCGACTGGGTTCCCGGCGGCGTCAGGGCGAGGATCGACACGTCGACACCCTGCGCGTTCATCGCCGCGATCCGGCCCGCCTCCAGGTCCTCCAAGCGCTCCTGGTTGTCGTCCATTTCCCCAAAAACGAGACTTTCATCCGGGTGCGGCAGGGCGTGGAGGGCAGCCGTCAGATCCGGCATGCTCCAGTGTTCTTCGATGGCGATGATCGGCACGATCTCCTCCTTGAGGCCGCTCCAAGCCGGCCGGTGGCGAGCGGTGAGTGCTGGGGTGGGCCCGCAGGGATCACCAGGGGACGGTCTGGCCGAAGCGGTCCAGATATGCCAGGCCGGGCGTGCCCAGTCGGGAGAGCAAGACGTCCACCAGCAAGGGGACGGTCTCCTCGATGGTGTACGGCGCATCCGGACCGCCCAGGGCGGTGCGTATCCAGCCCGGCGCCATGAGCACGAAGGCGCGCCGCGTCTTTTCCTGCCGGGCCGCGAAGCTCCGCAGGAACATGTTCAGGGCTGCTTTGCTCCCCCGGTAGACCTCGCGGCCTCCCGTCGCGTTGTTCGTGATGCTGCCCTGTCCGGAGGACATCGCCCCGATGAGTCCCGCCAGGGACACCAGGTCTTCGAGGGCTTCGATGACGCGCATGGGGCTCAGTGCGTTGGTGACCATCACGTCGATGAAGTCGGCCGTCGCAACCCCGCCGATGGGCGTCTGCTCATTGTTGGTCGTGCCCGCGTTGACGAAGAGCACGTCGAGTCGGCGGTGCGCCAGACGTTCGTGCAGCGGGGGCAGGTGGCCGGGGTCGTTGATGTCGAGATGCTCGATGGTCACCCGCCCGTCGGCGCGGTTTGCGAGGTCGTGCAGCGGCGTTCGGGCGGTGGTGTCGCGAGCGGTGCCGACGACGTTCCAGCCCCTGCCGAAGAACTCCGCCGCCAACGCGTGACCGAGGCCGCGCGAGGCCCCGACGATGAGAGCGGTCGGTGGGTGTTGTTCGGTGGAGGTCGATGACATGCAGCGTCATCTCCGTTCTTCCAGCGTTGGACTACGTTCGGGCATCGGTCGAGGCCCCGGGATCGGCACAGGGCGGTGCCCGCTGCCGCGGCCCTTCAACCCG
The DNA here is from genome assembly GCF_040298185.1 of Streptomyces sp. NPDC001634. Lineage (NCBI taxonomy): Bacteria > Bacillati > Actinomycetota > Actinomycetes > Kitasatosporales > Streptomycetaceae > Streptomyces > Streptomyces sp. NPDC001634. The sequence continues at coordinate 12,325 of NZ_JBEOZU010000144.1, forward strand.
TGCGGTTCAAGTGTTTCGTCCGCACCCCATCGCAGGCGAGCTACGAGGGCTCGTTTGTAGGATTGGCGACATGGCAAGGGCGCTCATGACGGAATCCGCTTCGATTCAGCCCGAGGATGTGCGAATCATTCGTGCGTTGCAGATCTCTCCGCGGGCTTCGTTCGCCGCGATCGCGACCGCCCTCGGTCTGACCGAGGGCGCCGTCAACCGCCGGTATCGCCGGCTACGCGCCGACGGCGTCATCCGCGTGGCCGGCGTGGTGAACCCGGGTGCCCTGGGGCAGAGCAGGTGGCTGGTGCGGCTGCGCTGCCGTCCCGGCAGTGTCGCGGCGATCGCCGACGCGCTCGCCAAGCGTGACGACATCAACTGGGTAGCCCTGGGTGCGGCGGGCTGCGAGGTCACCTGCGCGACGCAATCCCGGACGCGGGAACAACGCGAGGATCTCCTGATGCAGCGACTTCCCCGCACCGCGGCGGTGATCGACATCAACGCCTTCGCCATGCTCCGGCAGTTCCTCGGAGGTCGCGGCCACTACTGGTCCGCCCTGCAGGGCACACTGTCCCCTCGGGAGGAAGCAGCGTTGGGTAGCGGCGGGCCCCCTTTCACCGAGTCTCCGGTCGTCACCCGCGAGCCACTGCGCCTCACCCCCGAGGACGAGAAGTTGCTCGATACGCTCGCCGCAGATGGCCGCGCCAGTCTCGTCGATCTCGCCACAGCGGCAGACCTCACTCCGGGACGCGCCTCGCGGCGCCTCGAGGCTCTGTTCCAGCATCGCGTCGTCCACATCGACGTCGAGATCGCCGCAGCAGCCTTGGGCTATCACGCTCGCGCGCACCTCTGGCTTCGCGTGCACCCGTCGGCGGTGAAGAGCGCGGGCCGCACACTCGCGCAGGAACCCGAGATCGCCTTCGCCGCAGCCATCTCCGGGCCCTGGAACATCCATTCCGTCGCACACACCCGGGACCTCGACGAACTGTTCGAGTTCACCTCGGAACGCATCGGGTCCCTGACCGGACTGCAGAGCATGGAGGTCTCACCCGTGCTGAAGTACGTCAAACAGGCTGGCACCCGCCTCTTGGATGATCGCCTCGTCGAGCCGTCCAGCGCTCGCGCGCGACGCTGAGAGGCTGTGCCGCGACCAGCCGCTCGACGGGTGCCGAACCTGCTGAGGCGTCTTCCACCGCAAGTCGGAAGAGGCGCGCCGCGACTCAAGGGCGGCCACGGCCTCGGCGCTCATCTCGTGCCGAGCCGCGACCGCGGAAGAACGATGGCCTCGTGCAACTAAGAGCTTGCGCAGATAGGTGGTCCAGGGAGTCCCGGTGACAAGGCGAGCACAGGTCCCGTGATCATGGGAGCCGCGACGCTCTGTGATCACTGGGGGGACTTGTGCCTGTACCGCTGGTGGGGCAACACGTTCGCGGCCAGGGTCTGACACATCGGCCAGATGACGGCACCGAGCAGCGGTCCCCGACGTCCGATGTCCGTCGGTGTAGTGCCGTGTCAGGCAACGTTTGCCTCGGATGAAGGGTGATCTCCCGGCGGACTCCCCGGACCGTTAGGTTGACGAGATGAAGATTCTTCATCTGTCCGATACGCACCTCGACCGTGCAGGGGCCCCGACGCCGACGGTGCCGATGGCACCGCGGCACTGCGGCGCATGCTCGCCGACCTGGTCCACCTGAGCGACCTTGATGCTGTCATCGTTACGGGAGACGTCGCGGACGACGGATCCAGTGAGGGGTACTCGCGAGCTCGTGAACTCCTTGGCGGCTACGCGAAGGAGCGGGGCGCACCGGTGTTCTACGCGACCGGGAACCACGACGAGCGGGCGGCGTTCACCGAGGTGCTCGGCTGCGGCCACACCCGCCCCGACACGGTCTGCGACGGGCCCGACGGCGAGCGGGCCGCGGCGAGCACGATCGACGGCTGGCGCGTGGTCACCCTCGACTCGCTCGTGCCGGGCAAGGGTTACGGCCAGATCAGCCGTGCCCAGCTTGACTGGTTGCGCGAGGTACTGGCCGCGCCTGCGCCGCGTGGAACGATCTTGGGCTTCCATCACCCGCCGATTGCGCTGGAGGTCGAGGTGCAGCGGGCGCTGGGTCTGCAGAATGCCGACGATTTGGCCGCGGTGATCCGCGGGACCGATGTGCAGCTCATCCTCTGCGGCCACTTTCACCTTCAGATCTTGGGGCATCTGGAGCAGGCGACGGTCTGGGTCACGCCCGGGGTGGTCAGCCGCATCGACCTGACCGCCCGGCCCGGCACCGAGCGCGCCGTGCACGGCCCTTCGGCCTCCCTGGTCCAGCTCGGCACGGCGAACGGACCGCTCATCCACACCCTTCATGCCCGTGACCCCCGCGTGGGCGAGACGGTCTACGAAGCCGATGAGGAGGAGATGCGGCAGGTCATCGAGGACCTCGGCCCCACCGGGTGAGTCCGAAGTGAATGTAAGCGGCGCCAGGCGGATGTGACGTGCGGTGGGGGCAGGGGTGGGCGGCACGCATCGGCCATGCTGGCCTGGTGGCCGAACCGGTGCGCGTGCGCGAGATTGACGATGAGGAGGGCCGGAGCCTGCTGCGGATCATCCGCCGCGGCACCGGCTCGGTGGTGACCTGGCGGCGGGCCCAGATGGTGCTGCTCTCAGCCCAGAGCATGCCGGTGGCGAAGATCACCGAGGTGTCGTTCACCAGCACGGACCGGGTCCGCGACGTGATCCACAACTTCAACACCGACGGCTTCGCCTCGCTCTACCCGAAGTACAAGGGTGGCCGGCCGAAGACCTTTACCCTGCCCGAGCGCCGCGAGATCAAGAAGATGGCCAAGTCCAGGCCCACCGAGCACGGCCTGCCGTTTTCCACCTGGAGCCTGACCAAGCTGGCAGACTTCCTGGTCGCCGAGGGGGTGGTCGACGACATCAGCCACGAGGGCCTGCGCATCCTGCTCCGCGAGGAAGGCGTCTCCTTTCAACGCCTGAAGACCTGGAAGACCTCCCGCGATCCGGACTACCGGCCAAGAAGGCCCGTGTCGAGCACCTGTACGCCATCGCCGACGGCGAGGTCATACCCGAAGAAGGCGAGCCCGACGTGGTGTTCTGCATAGATGAGTTCGGACCGCTCAACCTGATGCCGCACCCGGGGCGGCAGTGGGCCCAACGCAGTGGCGGGCGCAAGGACCCCGACCACGAACCCCGCCGCAGGCGCCGGGCCACCTACAACCGCTACGGCGGGGTACGGCATCTCTTCGCCGCCCTGGACCTCACCCGCGACAGGTTCTACGGCCACATCAAACCGGCCAAGAGGCGGACGCAGTTCCTGGAATTCTGTCGCTACCTGCGCAGTCTCTACCGGCCCGAGGTCCGCATCGCGATCGTCTGCGACAACTTCTCCCCGCATTTGACCACGAAGAAGTGCCAGCGCGTCGGCATCTGGGCCGCCGCGAACGACGTCGAGATCGCCTACACCCCGACGAACTCCTCCTGGCTCAACCGCATCGAGGCCCAGTCCACCGCCCTGCGGTATTTCACCCTCGACGGCACTGACCACGCCACCCACAAACAGCAGGGCAGCATGATCCGCCGCTACATCATCTGGCGAAACCGCCATGCCGACGACCGGCGCCTACGCGCCGTCGTCGACAGGGCGAACGTTGCCTGACACGGCACTAGTGTCGTGCGCCGCAAATCACACGGGTAAGTTGCTACTCTTTTCGGGTGTCGCATCCGGGGCCTTCCGCAGTGTCGATCACGTTGTCTGAGG
>NZ_JBEOZU010000145.1:0-15596 GCF_040298185.1 Streptomyces sp. NPDC001634
GACTCCATCAAACGCGTCGAAATCATGGGCGTCCTCCAGGAACGCTTCCCCAGCCCCACCCCCGTCGGCCCCGAACAACTAGCCGAACTCCGCACCCTGAACGAGATCGTCGGCTTCGTCCTGGAGTTGGGCGGCACCAGTCCGGCTTCCGCGACCCCGGCAGGCGCCCCGAGCACTCCCGCCGTCCAGGCAGCCCCTACCGCCACGGCCGACCCCAACGCCGTACGCACCGCCCTCCTCGACGTGGTGGCGCAGAAGACCGGGTACCCGGCGGACATGCTCGACCTCGGCATGGACGTGGAGGCGGACTTGGGCATCGACTCCATCAAACGCGTCGAAATCATGGGCGTCCTCCAGGAACGCTTCCCCAGCCCCACCCCCGTCGGCCCCGAACAACTCGCCGAACTCCGCACCCTCGACGACATCGTCGGCTTCGTCACCGGACTGTCCGGGACCCCCGCATCGGAGCCGTCGGCGACCCCGCAGCCCGCGGTGAGCGGGCCGGTCCCGGCCACGATCGGCCGTGGTCAGGCCGCTCTGACGGATCTGCCGGCGCCGGACCGGATTGTCGCCGCCTACCCGCAGGGCGCGACCGTGCTCGTCGTGGACGACGGCAGTGAAGTCGCCGACGCGACGGTGGCCCGGCTCCGCGCGGACGGCTGGCGGGTGCGGGTGCTGCGCCTGCCGGGCGTGGAGCGGCCGGGCGGTGGTGCGGCGGACCTCGCGACCACCGGCTGGGGCGCCAACGAACTGGCGGCCGGCATCGAGGAGTTGGGCGGGGAGCGGTTGCACCTCGCGGTCGGCTTCGCGGCCGTGGAGGGTCTGCCATGGGCCGAGGGTGTGCGCCGCCTCGCGCACATGCTGCTGATCGCCCGGCACCTGGTCGGCCCGCTGACCACTACGGCGGCCACCGGCCACCGGTCCGCCTTCGTCACCGTCACGCGGCTCGACGGCGCCTTCGGCCTCACCGGGGTCGCCGAGGACGCGACGCCGGCCGGCGGTGTGGGCGGTCTGGTCAAGACCCTCGCCATGGAGGCGCCCGAACTCTTCTGCCGCGCTGTCGACCTGGCCCCCGCGCTGGGTGCCGCCGAGGCCGCCGGCCTGGTCCTGGAGGAGGTGTACGACGCGGCCTCCGGCCCGGTCCAGGTGGGCCGTGACGGCACCAGGCGAGTCGCGCTGACTCTCGACGAGGAGTCCCCCGTGGGGACGGGCGCCCCGCTCACCTCGGACGACCTCCTGGTCGTCACCGGCGGCGGGCGCGGCATCACTGCCCGCTGCGCCGTCGCCCTGGCCGCCGCGCACCGGCCGGGCCTGCTGCTCCTCGGCCGTACCGCGCTCGGTGAGGAGCCCGCGTGGGCGCACGGGCTTGCCGACGCGGCCGAGTTGAAGGCGGCCGCCGTCGCGCACCTCAAGCAGAAGGGCGAGAAGCCGACCCCCAAGCGCGTCGAGCAGATTTACCAGGCGGTCGTCGGCGAGCGTGAGGTCCGGCAGACCCTGGCGGACATCCGCGCCGCGGGCAGCTCGGTCGAGTACCTGCCGGTGGACGTCACCGACGCCGCGGCGACCGCGGCCGCTCTGGCGCCGTACCAGGAGCGGATCACCGGTCTGGTACACGGCGCCGGTGTGCTGGCGGACCAGCTGATCTCCGCGAAGAAGGCGGCCGAGATCGAGCGTGTCTTCTCCGTGAAGCTCGGCGGCCTCAAGTCCGTCGTCGCCGCCCTGCCGGCCGACCGGCTGCGCCACGTCGTGCTGTTCTCGTCCGTCGCCGGGTTCTTCGGCAACCGCGGTCAGTCGGACTACGCCATGGCCAACGAGGTGCTCAACGCCTGGGCCGCCTCCTTCAAACGCAGCCACCCCGGGGCCCACGTCAACTCGCTCAACTGGGGCGCCTGGGACAGCGGCATGGTGTCGCCGCAGATCAAGGCGGTCTTCGAGGAGCGGGGCATCGCTCTGATCCCGGTGGAGACCGGAACCCGGCTGTTCACCGAGCAGTTCGCCCCCGCGCGGGCCGGTGACGTCGTCACGGTCCTCGGGCCGACCACTCCCCTGTCGGTGCGCGAGCACACCGCGCTCACATCGCCGGCCGTCCTGGAGCGGGACCTGTCCGCGCTGGTCACCGAGCCGCTGGTCGCCGACCACGCCATCGGTGACGCGCCGGTGCTGCCTGCCGCGGTGGCCCTCGGCTGGGCGGCGGGTGCCGTCGAGCGGCTGACCGGCGAGGCGGTCGCGCAGATCCGGGACTTCGCGGTGCACAAGGGCGTCGTCTTCGACGGCACCCTCGACGCCGACCGGTTCCAGCTCGGCATCGACCCGACGCCCGACGGCGGAGAGGCCGACGTCGCGATCCGCTCGGTGAGCGGCGACGGATCCGTGCGCCCGCACTTCGCGGCCCGGATCATCCTCGGCGCCGCCGCGCAGGAACCGTCGCGGCCTCTCACCCTGCCCACTCTGGGCGGCGGCAGTGATGCGCAGGTGTTCTACGCAGACGGCACGCTGTTCCACGGCGCGTCGTTGCGGGGTCTGCGCCGGGTCCTGGAGTCCGGTGAGACGCGGCTGGTGCTCGAGTGCGCGCTGGCCGAACACCGACCCGCCGGCGGTGCGTTCGGCAGCAGCCGGTACGCGCCCGGAACCGCCGACCTGCTGCTGCAGGCGGCCCTGGTGTGGATGCGACTGAACCGGGACACGGCGAGCCTGCCGATGTCGGTGGCGCGGGCCGACCTGTACGAGGCGTTGCCCGACGGCGAGCCGTTCGTGGTGGTGGTGGAGCCGGTCTCGGCGAACGGCACGAGCGCAACGCTCACCGTGACCGCATGCGCTCCGGACGGACGGGTGCTCACCCGGTTCACCGATGTGTCCCTCGTGTCCACCCCGCAGCTGGCCGCCAAGTTCGCGAGCCGCTGAGCCGTCGTACGGAGAGCCGGTCCCGGCGGGCGTACTTCCCCGGCCGCCCGCCGGGACCGGCACCTTGGAGGAAACAGCTGCTATGAGCAAGTTCGCCATTGTCGGGATCTCGTGCCTCTTCCCTGGTGCGCACACCCTCGACGCCTTCTGGGAGAACCTGCGCGCCGGCGTCGACAGCCGTACGGAGGGTGGTCCGGAGGTCTTCGGGCCCACCGCCGACGCCCGGGACGCGGATCCGGCGCACGCCATCACCTGCGTACGCGGAGGCTTCGTCACCGGCTTCGAGTTCGACCCCACCGGATTCCTGCTGCGACCGGAGGACATCGGCCGGCTCGACCGCGTCTTCCACTGGTCGCTCCACGTGGCCCGCGAGGCACTGCGCGACAGCGGCCACGCAGACCGCCCCGGGCTGCCGGCCCGCACCGGCCTGGTGATCGGCGACTACTCCTTCCCCACCCCTGCCTCGGCCCGCATCAGCCTGCCCCTGGTGCACGAGGCGGTGCTGGAGGGCCTGCGCGGGTCCGGCCACCCCGCACCTCCCGTCGGCCCCCTCGTCGACCCCGCCGCCGTACGACCAGCCGACGCCCGCGTCAGCGGCGCCCCGGCCCGTGTCGCCGCCGCCGCGCTGGGTCTGGGCGGCCCGCGCTACGCCCTCGACGCCGCCTGCTCCTCGGCGCTGTACGCGCTGAAGCTGGCCTGCGACCACCTGGCCGCCGGGCAGGCCGACCTGGTGCTCGCGGGTGGGGTGTGCGCGCCCGACCCGACCCTCATCCACCTGTCGTTCTCCGGACTTCAGGCGTACCCGGACAACGGCGTCAGCCAGCCCTTCGACGCCCGCTCCACCGGCATCCTCACCGGGCAGGGCGCGGGCATGCTCGCCGTACGACGGCTCGAGGACGCCCTCGCCGACGGCGACCGGATCTACGCGGTCGTCGACGGTATCGGCCTGTCCAACGACGGCGCGGGCCGCCACCTGCTGGTGCCCAACCCGGCCGGCCAGCTCACCTCGTACGAACTCGCCTATGCGCAGGCCGGTTTCGGCCCCGAACAGGTGGACTACCTGGAGTGCCACGCCACCGGCACGCCCATCGGCGACAGCACGGAGGCCGATTCGGTCGCCGCCTGGTTCGGTGCGCGGGGCGCGGTGCCGCCGCTCGGCTCCGTGAAGGGCAACCTCGGCCATCTGCTGACCGTGGCAGGCCTGAGCAGTCTGCTGAAGGTGATCCTGGCCATGGGGCACGGGTACGTTCCGCCCACGGTCGGCATCGAGCGGCCTCTCGCCGACGACCTGCCGGTGGTGCGCGAGGGGCGCGAGTGGCCCGACGAGCGCCCGGGCCCGCGGCGGGCCGCCGTGTCCGCGTTCGGCTTCGGCGGGACGAACGCCCATGTCGTGGTCTCCCAGGAGGCCACCGCCGCACCGGAGACGGACCCCGTGGTACCCCCCGCCCTGGACGTCGTCGGCCTCGGCGCCCACTTCGGCACCCTTGACTCGGCCGTCGCGTTCGAACGCGCCCTGCACAACTGCACGGACGCCTTCCAGCCGCTGCCCGACCACCGCTGGCGCGGCCTGGAGGACACCGCGGGCGGCACTCTGGAGCGGGCCGGCCTCACCCGTGCGTCCCTGCCCGAGGGCGGTTTCGTCGACCGCGTCGAACTGGACCCGGCGGACCACCGCATCCCCCCGGCAGACCTGCGCAACTACAACCTTCAGCACGCGCTGATGTCCAAGGTCGCCGACGAGGCGCTGCGCGACGCCGGATACGACCGGGCCGTGCCGAAGGGCAAGAGAGCTCCCGAGCCACGCCGGATCGCGGTCGTGGTCGCGATGGAGATCGAGCCGAGCGCCCATCTTCACCTGGCTCGGCACGGCCTCGGCGGCTTCCTGCGCCGGGCGTACAACGACGCCGGGCTGCGGCTGACCGACGAGCAGCAGGCCGCGCTGGCCGCCGTCGCCCGGGACGCGGTGCACGAGCCGATCGTCGCCAACGAGGTACTGAGCTACATCGGCAACATCATGGCCAGCCGGATCTCCTCGCTGTGGAACCTGACCGGCCCCTCCTTCACCGTCTCCTCCGACGGCGCCGCTGCCGCCGAGGCCCTCCAGATCGCCCAGCTCCTGCTGCTCGACGACAGTGTGGAGGCCGTGCTGGTGGGCGCCGTCGACCTGGCGGGCTCGCCGGAGAACCTGCTGCTGCGGGGCTCGGGGCCGGTCTCCGGCGCCGGGCTGAGCTTCGGTGAGGGACAGCAGGGTTGGCGTATCGGCGAGGGCGCGGGTGCGGTCGTCGTCACCCGTCCGGGCGAAGGCGCGCGGCCTGCGTACGCGGGGGTGGTCGCCTTCGCCGTTCGGGTGACCGCTCCCGTCGACGGCGTCCTGCCGGAGGCGGACGCGGACACGCTTGCCGCGGCTGCCGGGCAGGCGCTCGCCGTCGCCGGGATCGGGCCCGGGGACGTGGGCTGTCTCGAGGCCCACGCGGGCGGGACGCCGGCGCAGGACTCCGCCGAACTGGCGGCGCTCGCGCGGGTGTACCCGGCCGGATCCGGTGCCGTCGCGCTCGGCAGCGGCAAGGCTCAGCTCGGCGACGCGGGCAGCGCCGCCGCGATGGCCGGACTGCTGCGGGCGGTGCTGTCTCTGCACCACGGCTACGTCCCCGGTGTGCCCGGCTGGCGCAGGCCCGCCCCCGAGCTGGCCGAGCACTTCGCAGCGTCCGCCTTCCATGTGCCGGACGCGTCCCGGCCGTGGCTGCGCGCCGGCAACGACGAGCGCCGGTACGCGGCGGTGAGCGTGATCGGCTCCGACGGTGCCCACGGCCATGTGGTGCTGTCCGCCGAGCGCACCCGCGGCGACGAAGTCCCGTCGGACTGGCGCCGGGCCGGTGCCCCCATGCTGCTCCCGCTGGGCGCGGCGGACCTGGACGGTCTGCTGGCGGAGGTGGACCGGCACCTTGAGCTGCTGGCGGACGGTGCCGACCCCTACCGGCTGGGCCGCGCCGCCGCCGAACGGCTGCCGGGCAGCGCGCTGCGGGTGGTGCTGGTCGGCCGGGACGGCGAACAGCTGTGGCAACAGCTGGAGTTGGCGGCCCGTGACCTGAGGGATGCGTTTGCCCGGGGCGAGGAGTGGACCACACCGGCGGGCAGCTGCTTCGCGCCGCGGCCGATCGGCCCGGACAGCAAGGTCGCCCTGGTGTATCCCGGCGCGTTCAACTCCTACCCGGGTCTCGGCCAGGACCTCTTCCGCGTCTTCCCCTCCCTGCTCAGCCGGTTCGAGGCGGAGGCGACCGACCCGGATCGCATGTTCCGTGCGGCGCAGCTGTACCCACGCACCCAGGTCACCCGCGACCGGCGTGCGCTGATGTCCCTGGAGGGTGAGCTCGGCGAGGACATCCCGTTCATGCTCGCCACCGGCACCACCTTCGCCATCCTCTACACCGACCTGGTCCGCGACTTGCTGGGCGTCCCCGCACACGGCGCGTTCGGCTACAGCCTGGGCGAGTCCAGCATGCTGTTCGCCACCGGCGGCTGGCAGCGCTCGGCCCGCCGCGACGACCGGATCAGCGCCACTCCCCTGTTCCGCGACCGGCTCACCGGGCCGCGGCGCACCGTACGCGAGCGGTGGAACCTGCCGGAGGACACCCCCGACGAAGCGGTGTGGGGCAGTTTCGTGCTGCTGGAGTCGGCGGAGCGGATCAACGAGGCGCTCGCCCGCCACGACCGGGTGTTCCTCACCCACGTCAACACCCCCTCGGAGGCGGTCATCGCGGGCGACCCGGCGCGGTGCCGGGCGCTGATCGAGGAGTTGGGCTGCCCTTCGGCCCGCTCCCCCGTCGGATCGGTCATGCACTGCCCGGTCGTCGACGGCGAACTGGACGGCCTCGCCGAGCTCAACGACCACCCGACGGGCTCGCCGGAGGGCATGGATCTGTTCAGCGCCTACGACTACGGTCCCGTCACCGACCTTGACCGCCGCGAGGTGGCGCGGCGCATCGCCCGGACCCTGCGCAGCACGATCGACTTCCCGCGGCTGGTGCGCACCGCCCACGACCAGGGCTTCCGCTACTTCATCGAGGCGGGCCCCGGCGCGACCTGCACGCGCTGGGTGCACGACACCCTCGGCGACGCCGAGCACGTGGCGATGCCGGTGGACCGCCGTGGTGTGCCCGCCGCCCGGTCGGTGGCGCAGCTGGCTGCCCGGTTGGCCGCCCATGGGCTGCCGGTCGACCTGGCGGGACTGCTCGGCCCGGACCCGGTGGCGGCCGCCGGGCCGGCCCGGCGACGGGTGCCGGTCGGCGGTGGGGAACCCATCCCGGCCGGGATCACGGAGCGGGCTGCCGCCCTGCCCGTGGCCACCGCCCACCTGGAACCGGGGCCATCCACCCGTACGGCACCGGCGCCCGTGGGCGCCACAGCCGCAGCCACTGCCGCAGTCGACGTCAAGGACGCACGGCCCGTCCCCGCGGGGGCCGTCTCGCTGGAGGTAACCGACCCTATGCCCGCCGACCCCACCCTCGACGACGCGGAGGTCATCACCTTCGACGGTGAGCCGATCGCGTTCCTGCCCTGGGCGGAGCCGGCCGCCTCCGCTCCCGTACCGGCACCCGCGTCCCCTGCCCGGCTCTCGGCGGGTGACGGGTCCGGCGCACCGTCCGCGCGCGCCGCCCGGCCCGCCCCGCAGTCAGGTCCCACCACCACCGCAGACCTGATCCGTGAGATCCGGCAGCAGATGGTGGCGACCCACTCAGTGGTCATGGAGACCCAGCGTGTCCTCCAGGAAGCCACCCTGGCGCGCGCGGAGGCCTTGCTGGACGCGACCACCACGCCTGCGGCCCCCGCCCCCGTCCGTGTCGAACCCGAACCGCCCACCGCCCTCCCCACGCCGCCACCCGCCCCTGCGCTGGAACCCGCGACCGAACCCGCACCTGCCCCCACCCCCAGGACTGCCGGCGTCATCTGGGACGAGCAGCAGCTCCTCGCCTTCGCCACCGGCAAGGTGGCGGACGTCTTCGGCCCCGAGTTCGCCCCGATCGACGGCTACGCCAAGCGCGTACGCCTGCCCGCACCGCCGTACCACTTCGTCACCCGTGTCACCGCGTTGAAGGCCGAGACCGGTGTGTACGAGCCGTCGTTCATCCGCACCGAGTACGACGTGCCGCGCGACATCTGGTACGCGGTCGACGGCGGTGTGCCGCCCGCGGTGGCCATCGAGGCCGGTCAGTGCGACCTGCTGCTCATCAGCTACCTCGGCATCGACTTCCGCAACAAGGGCAAGCGCGTGTACCGGCTGCTCGACAGCAAGCTGGTCTTCCACGGCGACCTGCCCCGCACCGGCCAGACACTGCGTTACGACATCTCCATCAACCGCTTCGTCCGCCAGGGCGACACGACTCTCTTCTTCTTCAGCTACCTCTGCTACGCCGATGGCGAGCTGATCCTCGAACTCAAGGACGCCTGCGCCGGCTTCTTCAGCCAGGCGGAGCTGGACACGCCGCTCGGGGTCGTCATCACCGAGAAGGACCGGCAGCGGCGCGCCGGACTCACGAAGACGTCGTTCAAGCCGCTGGCGTACACCGGCAAGAACCATCTCACCGCCGTGGAGCTGGAGTTGCTCGCCGCAGGGAAGCCGGGCGAGGTCTTCGGGCCGCACCACGCCCAGGACCCCGGCCTCAACCCGGCGCTGCGGCTGCCGGACACGCGGCTGCGCATGGTCGACGAGATCCTGATCGACCGTACGGGCGGGCCGCGGGGCATCGGCGCGATCACCGCGTACAAGCGGCTGGAGCCGGACTCGTGGTACTTCGAGTGCCACTTCCCCGACGACCCGGTGCTGGCCGGGTCGATGGTGGCGGAGGGCGCGGTGCAGACCCTCCAGGCCTACCTCCTCCACCAGGGCATGCATCTGGTGCTGCCGGACGCCCGTTTCCAGACGATCATCGGGCTGGAGACCGAGGTGCAGGTGCGTGGCCAGATCACCCCCCAGCACCGGGAGATCCGGTACGAGATCGAGGTCATGGAGCTGACGCTGCTCCCGAGGCCCTCGGTGATCGCCGACATCCTGGTGTACCTCGGGGACAAGCCGGTGATCCGGATGCGGAACTTCGGCATCCAGGTCCGGGAGAAGGACGGCACCCCGTACCGGCCCCCGGTCGGCGGCGTCCCGGAGTTCCTCGGCCGCCGCAACCGCGACGGCGAACCCGCGATGATCAACGAGCTGCACCTGGCGCACGCCGCGAAGGGCGACCTCGGCACGGCGATGGGCCCGGAGTTCGACGTCTACAAGGAGAGCCGGGCGCCGTACATCCCCAACGGGGATTTCCAGTTCGTCGACCGGATCATGCGACTCAAGGGCGTCCGGGGCGAGTTGAAGCCGGGCGCGGAGATGGTCACCGAGTACGACTCGCCGGCCGACGCCTGGTACTACCGCGAGAACTCCCACCCGCACATGCCGAACTGCGTGTACATGGAGACCTCGCTGCAGGCGGCCATCCTGCTGGGCTACTACCTCGGCGCCACCCTCAAGCAGCCTTCGACCGAGTACTCCATCCGCAACCTCGACGGGAAGGCGACACTCGTCAAGGACGTCGACCTGCGCGGCAAGACCATCCGGCACCACTCGACGCTGCTGATGACGAGCGCCGTGTCGGGAGCCGTGCTGCAGAACTTCCGCTACGAGCTCTCCGCCGACGGCGAGGTCTTCTACACCGGCGAGTCACTGTTCGGCTACTTCAGCGAGGCCGCGCTCACGAACCAGGTGGGCCTGGACAACGGCGCGTACGTCGCCCCCTGGATCGAGCAGGAGCAGCCGGACCTCTCCCGGGTGCGCCGTATCGAACTGCCCGATGACGCACCGCAGTTCACGGACCCCTCGGGCGGCCGGCTGCACCTTCCCGGCGGCCACTTCCACCTCGTCGACCACGTCGACCTCGTCACGGACGGCGGCCGGCACGGCGCCGGCTATCTGCACGGGTACCGCCGCATCCGGCCCGACGAGTGGTACTTCGGCTGCCACTTCCACCGCGACCCGGTGATGCCCGGCTCGCTCGGCGTGGAGGCGATCCTCCAGGCGCTGCGCCTGTACGTGCTCGAGGAGCGGCTGGCCGACGGCATCGGCAACCCCCGGTTCGCGCTCGCCCGGGACGTCGCCATGAGCTGGAAGTACCGCGGCCAGATCCTGCGCCACGACGGCGAGCTGAGCTTCGACGTGCACGTCAAGGAGGTCCGCCGGGACGGCGAGCGGCTGCTGGTGATCGCCGACGCCGACTTGTGGAAGCCGGGGCTGCGCATCTACGAGCTGACGGACGTGGCCATCGAGGTCCGCCCGGACGACACCCGCGACCAGGCCTGAACGGATCAGAGGAGAAACCCCCAGCCATGGACACCCAGACCACCCCTCTGCGGTGGTACGGAGACAGCGGCCCGAGCGCCGATCCCGCAGGCATCTACCGGGCCCTGGCCGACCTGGACCACCCCTGTTTCGTCGTCCGGACGCCCACGGGCATCGGTGCCGTGTCCGGCGGCCGGGTCGGGGCGGGCTCGGGGCTGCCGCTGCTGGCCGCGGCCGCCCCGCTGACCGCGCGCAGCCTCGGCTCCCCCGCCTTCCTCACCGCGCACGGCGTCCGGCACGCCTACATGGCGGGCGCGATGGCGGGCGGCATCGCCTCCGCCGACATGGTGATCGCGCTGGCACGGGAGGGGTTCCTCGCCTCCTACGGGGCGGCCGGGCTGCTGCCGGAGACGATCGAGAAGGCGCTGACCCGGTTCGCCGAGGAGATACCCGGCCTGCCGTACGCCGTCAACCTCATCCACAGCCCGAGCGAGGAGCGCCTGGAGCGCGAGGCGGTGGAGCTGTTTCTCCGGTACGGCGTGCGGTGCGTGGAGGCCTCGGCCTTCATGAACCTCAGTCCGCACGTGGTGCGCTACCGGCTTGCCGGGCTGCGCCGCGACACGTCGAGAGCGGTTGTCTGCGACCACCGGCTGATCGCGAAGATCTCCCGCCCGGAGACCGCCGAGCGATTCATGCGTCCGGCGCCGGCCACCCTCGTCAGCTCGCTGCTCGGCCAGGGTCTGATCACAGCCGAGCAGGCCGACCTCGCCAAGTACGTGCCGATGGCGGATGACATCACCGTCGAGGGCGACTCCGGCGGCCACACCGACCGACGTCCGCTCACCGCTCTGCTGCCGACCATCCTCCGGCTGCGCGACACCGTGCAGCACGAGCACCGCTACCCCACCCCCATCCGGGTGGGCGCGGCGGGCGGCCTGGGCTGCCCCACCTCGGTGGCCGCCGCGTTCGCCATGGGCGCCGCCTACGTCGTGACCGGCTCCGTCAACCAGTCCTGCGTCGAGTCGGGAGCGTCCAAGGCGACCAAGGCGCTGCTGGCCGACGCCGGGATCGCGGACTTCGAGATGGCGCCCGCCGCGGACATGTTCGAAATGGGCGTCGAGCTGCAGGTGCTGAAGAAGGGCACGCTGTTCCCGATGCGGGCCAAGCGCCTGTACGAGCTCTACCAGGCCTACGACGGTCTGGAGGCGCTGCCCGACGCCGAACGCGCCAGGCTGGAGAACCAGATCATGCGCCGCCCGCTGGAGGACGTCTGGCAGGAGTGCGTGGGCTACTTCACCCGGCGCGACCCCGAGCAACTCGCCCGCGCCGCCGACAGCCCCAAGCGGCGGATGGCCCTGGTCTTCCGCTGGTACCTGGGCATGGCCTCGCGCTGGTCCACGGTCGGTGACCCCGACCGTGTCCTGGACTACCAGGTGTGGTGCGGGCCGGCGATGGGCGCCTTCAACGACTGGGTCACCGCCAGCTACCTCAAGGCCCCGGGTAACCGCCGTGTCTCGGATGTCGCCCACCATCTGATGCGGGGCGCGGCCTTCCATACCCGTCTCGCCCATCTGCGCGTCGCGGGTGTGCGGATTCCGGCCTCGGCGGCCGACTACCGGCCGGTGCCGCTGGAGGCGCCCGCCCTGGAGGGCGCCCGGTGACCCCGGAGGAGGTCGAGCGGCTGCTCGGCGACGCCTACGACGACACCAGTCCGCACGGCTTTGCAGCGGCGGTCGCCCGCGACGAACGGGACGCGTTCCCCGATGAGCTGTGCGGCGCCCTGCGTGATGCCGGGTTCCACCTGAACTACCTGCCGAAGGAGTGGGGCGGAGACTTCGAGTCCTTCGACCGCAGCATGCTGCTGGTGCGCACGGCCGCCCGCCGGGACCTGAACGTCATGCCCGGCACGATGTTCAGCATCACCGCCGCCACCTGTCTGGCCCTGCACGGCTCGCCCGAGCAGCAGAAGTACGCGGCGGACCTCCTCGTCCGGGGCGGCGCGATCGGCTTCGCGCTGTCCGAGTCCGCGCACGGCAGCGACCTCCTGTCCAATGCGGCGCGGCTCGAACCGACCGGGGACGGCTGGGAGTTGACGGGCGAGAAGTGGATGGTAGGGCTCGGCCGCAGCTGCGAGGCGGTCTACCTGGTGGCGCGGACCGGTGAGCGGGGTCCGGGCGCGTTCTCGGCGGTGCTGCTCGACCTGACGGGCGGGGACGTCGAGCGCGGCCCCGCGGTCCCCGTCGGCGGTATGCGCGGCATCGACTTCGCCCATCTGCGCTTCGGCCGCTTCCCTGTCCCGGCCAACGCCCTGGTGGGCCACGAGGGCCAGGCGCTGGAGTCGGTGATGAAAGCCCAGCAGGTGGTGCGGGTGATGAGCATGGCGGGCAGCCTGGGCTGCGCCGACACCGCGCTGCGGCTGACGCTGGACTTCGCCGCCGGGCGCCGGGTGGGCCGTAGGACCGTCGTGGAGTCCCCCCACCCACGGCGGGAGTTGGCCCTGTCCTCGGCGGCGCTCCTGGCCGCGGACGTCACCGCGCTGGCCGCCGCCCGGGGCATCCACGTGGCGCCCGAGGTGTTCAGTGTCTGGGGCTGCGCGGCCAAGCACGTGGTCGCCGAGAGCGTGGAGGAACTGATCCGCCGCTGCGGCACGGTCCTGGCGACGCGCGCGGTCCTGCGCACCGAGGGCCCGGGCGGCGGCCTGTTCCAGAAGCTGCAGCGGGACGCGGCGGTCGTACGGGTGGTGGACACGAGTGCGCTGGCGAATCTGCGGTCGTACGCGGCGCAGTTGCCGGCGCTTGTCGGGGCGACCGCTTCGGATGACTCCCTGCGGCGGGTCCGTACGGTCTTCGATCTGCGGGCCCCGCTCCCTTCCTACGTCCCCGAGCGCCTCGATCTGAACGCCCGTGGGCATGACCCCGTGACCGCCGCGCTCGGCTCCATCGCCCCGAAAGCACTCGTCCGGCTGACTGGTGACCAGGGCGCGGCGCACTTGGTCACGCGTCTGGTCTCGGCCGTCGCGAGTCTCCCCGCCGAGGTGGAGGCTGCCGACCGGCGCACCGGTCTGGTCGACCTCGCGGAGCGCTTCGCCTGGCTGCACGCGGCGGCCTGCTGCCTGTACCTGTGGTGGGCCAACCCCGAGGAGGCCCTGTTCGGTACTTCGCCGGGTTCTTCCGCCTGGCTCGGCGCCTGTCTCGCCCACCTCCTGGCCCGCGCGGACGGCGTGGACCCGCGCGGCGATGCCGCGGCGCAGCTGCCCGCGCTCGATGTCACCGCGGACCTGCGCGAACGCGGCCGGCTGTTCAGCGCCCTGCCCGTCCAACTCGCCTCCGATCTCTAGACCGTTGGGAGAACCACCCGTGCCGAAGGCAGACCTGACGGCTCTGGCCCAGCGGCTGGAGCGCCACCTCGGCGACCCGCACGACCCCGAGAGCCGGATGCCGTACGCCCGCGTCGTGGAGTACGACGAACGCGAGGACTACCCGTACGAGTTCGTCAACCTCCTGCAGCGCTGGGGCGGACTCGACCACTCGCTGCCGCGCGCCCAGGGCGGCAAGGCCGGTGACGTGGAGATCGGCTTCAACCTGATGCGGCTGATCGCCCGCCGCGACCCCACCACCGCCACCGCCTTCATCATCACCAGCCTCAGCTTCATGCCCGCCTGGATCGCCGGCACCGACGAGCAGAAGCGGACCATGGTCGATGCCATCCAGCGTGGGACCCGCTACGCCTGGGGCCTGTCCGAACGGCGCCACGGCAGCGACCTGACCGCCAACGAACTCGCCGCAGAGAGGACCGACGGCGGCTGGCTGCTCACCGGCGAGAAGTGGCTCATCGGCAACGGCCGGGTCGCCGATGGCCTCTGCCTCCAAGCCCGCACCGATCCCCGGGGCGGCCCGGGCGGCTACTCGGTGTTCGTCCTCGACAAGCGTCGTACGCCCGCCGGATCCGTGGACGAGCTGCCGCGTGAGCGGATGCACGGCCTGCGCGGTCTGGACATGAGCGGCTTCCGTCTGGACCGGGTCTTCGTGCCGGACTCGGCCCTGCTCGGCCGGCCGGGGCAGGGCCTGGAGATCGCGCTCATGACCTCCCAGACCGCCAGGGCGCTGATCAGCGGAATCGCACTGTCCGCCGTCGATACCGGCCTCAGGGTCACGCTCGACTTCGCCGAGGGCCGCGAGGTCTTCGGGACAACGGTCAGCGACATCCCGTACTCGCGCCGCCAGTTGACGGAAGTCTTCGCCGATCTGCTGGTCGCGGATGCCGTGAGCCTCGGTGCGGTGCGGGCCCTGCAGGTGGTGCCGGAGCAGACCAGTGTGTGGTCGTCGGTGGTCAAGTACTTCGTACCGACGCTGCTGGAACGCACCTTCTCGCAGCTCAACGTCGTACTGGGCGCGCGCTTCTATCTCCGTGACCATCCGCACTACGCGATTCACCAGAAGATGCTGCGCGACCTGCCGGTGGCCAACTTCGCCGACGGCAACACCGTCGTGAACCTGAAGAACATCGCCCTCCAGCTGGAGGGTCTGCTCGCCACGGCCGCCGAGCCGGACCCCGCGCTGCGCCCCGAGGCGGAGGAGCGGGCGGCGGTGCTGTTCGGTATCGACCGGGAGTTGCCGCTGTACCGACCCTGGGACCAGGAGCTGTTCAGCCGGGGCAGGGACGACGCGCTCCTTGCTGCTCCCGCCGCGCTGGTCCGGCTGCGGCGGCTGGCCGAGGACGCCAAACGTGACGAGCGGGCGTGGCTTGAGCGGTCCGTCTCCGTCGCCGACGAGCTCCTCGGACATGCCGCATCCCTGCGGGAGCGCGACGCTGCGCTGAAGTCCTCGCTCGGCCGCGAGTACGGCCAGTCCGCGGAACTGTTCGACCTGGCCAAGGAGTACTGCCTGCTCCACGCGACCGCCGCCTGCGTGCACACGTACGTCCACTCGGCCGCCGCACTGGACGACCCGCTGCCGAGCGGAGCGGTGCTGCTGCTGCAACTCGAGCGGCTGCGGCGCCATTTGCGGCCGCACGAGACCGTCACCGACGCGGCGGTCGTCGACGAGGTGATGCGGGTGCTGCGGCATCTGTACCGGGAGAACCGGCTGTTCTCGTACTGGCAGTTCCCGCTCGCCGAACGCGGCGATCTGTCCGCGGCCCGCCGCTGACACCGGAGTGCCGTGTGCCGATCACCGACGACCTGAAACAGCGCGGGCCGAACGCGCACAGCCCGAGCGGCCGTGTGCCGGCCACGGATCACGCGGCGCGCCGGGGGACCACGCAACGCGCCCTGGCCGCCGACCGTCATCTGTGGCTGCTGCCGGAGTCCGCGGCGGAGGCGTTCGTCACCCGTATGGGCGGCACGGCTCTCCTCACCGACTGCGAGCGGGCGCGGTGCGAG
>NZ_JBEOZU010000146.1:0-15373 GCF_040298185.1 Streptomyces sp. NPDC001634
GCCGCCGAGGCGGTCGGCGCCGTCCCCGTCTCCGAGGAGGTCGAGGAGCTGCGTCGGCGGGAGCTCGCCCAGCTCGCCTGGCCGGAGGCCGCCGGCACCACCCCCGAGCAGCGCGAGGCGCTCGAACTCGCCGTACGCCACCAGCTCGCCGCCCACGAGGTCGCCGCCGTGCTCGGTATGAGCCTCGCCTCCGCGCGCGAGCTCCTCGCCTCCGCCGCCTGCGAGGTCGAGCGCACCCGCGCCGCCCTCGCCGTCGTGGAGACCGGCAGCTGTCCGAGCGTCGCCCGCCTCACCGGCGATCACCGGCTCGTCCTCAGCGCCACGCTGCGCCGCGAGCTCGTCCGGCACGTCGACGACTGCCCGCGCTGCCGCCGTACCGCCGAGCGCGCGGTGCCCGGCACCTGGCCCGGCACCAGCGTCACGCCCGCCGCGCTCCCCGTCCTGCAGGCTCCCCGCGCGGCCCTGAACGTCGAGATGACGCATGCCCCACGCGCGCGTGGCACGGCCCCTCGCTTCGACCGGCGCGGCTTCCCCATGGACCCGAAGGACCACGCGGCCCGGCGTGACCGCCTGCGCGCGCGTGCCGTCACGACGACGGTCGTGGCCGCCGTGGTCGCGGCCCCCGTCCTCGCCCTGTGGGCCGCCTACCGAGGCCCCGTCACCGGTGAGGGCACCGACGCTCGCACCGCCACCGCACGCCAGGTGCACGGCCCCGACGCCCTCGGCGGCGAGGGCGTGGCCGGCTACGAGAACGCGGGCAACGCCAGCGCGAAACCCGACGTCCGCTTCGGCAAGGACGGCCGCTCGCCCGATGTCTCCGTCGAGGTCATCGGTGTGAAGAAGGGCGCCCCGGGGGCGGGGCACCTGACCGTGACGGCCGACAACGACGGCACCACGACCCTCATCACGCTGACCGCGGCCGGAGGTTCACCCGTCCACTGGTCCGCGTCCACGGGTGTCTCCTGGCTCTACACGGACCAGTCCTCGGGCACGCTCGCACCGGGCGAATCGTTCACGGTCCGGGTGTACGTCGACCACCTCCATGAGCCCTCCGGCCCCTGGCACGCGCGCGTGACGGTGGCACCCGCGGGCGCCGTGGTCTCGATCGACGGGTACGGGACGGCCGGCCCCTCCGACCCGCGCCCCACTCCCACGCACACCGTCCCGCCCGGTCCCGTGCCGAGCGGTCCGCCCCCGACCGACGCGGGCCCCACCCCCGGCAATCCCACCCCGACAAGCCCGCCCGCCACGACCCCGCCCCCGTCCGACCCGCCGGCCTCGACACCGCCGCCCACCGACCCCGGCAGCGGAGCCCCGAGCCCTTCCTCGTAGGCGCTCAGGGTCACCGGGATGCACGGGATACGGCCCCACGCTTGCCTGCGGTCGGGCGCTTGCTCAGTCCACCGGATCCGCGGGATGCGGTGCCACCAGCGGCAGCTGCGAGGCCAGACGCTGCTCGCACAGCTCGACCAGGCGGTCGTACCCCGCCTTGCCCATCAGCTCGGTCAGCTCGGCCCGGTACGAGACGTACACCGGTTCGCCCGCGCCATGCGCCGACGTCGCCGACGTGCACCACCAGTGCAGGTCGTGGCCGCCCGGGCCCCAGCCCCGGCGGTCGTACTCGCCGATCGACACCTGAAGGACACGGGTGTCGTCGGGCCGGTCGATCCACTCGTAGGTCCGCCGGATCGGCAGCTGCCAGCAGACGTCCGGCTTGGTCTCCAGCGGTTCGCGGCCCTCCCGCAGCGCGAGGATGTGCAGCGAGCAGCCGGCCCCGCCCGGGAACCCGGGCCGGTTCTGGAAGATGCACGAGCCCTGGTAGGGGCGGGTCTGCCGGGAGCCCTCGTCGTCCTCCACGACCCAGCCGGTCTCCATGCCCACGTCATGGTTCTGCCAGATCTCCGGCGTCAGCCGTGCCACGTGCGCGGCCACCCGCTTCTCGTCGTCCTCCTCCGAGAAGTGCGCGCCCAGCGTGCAGCACCCGTCGTCAGCGCGGCCCGCCTGGATGCCCTGGCAGCCGCTCCCGAAGATGCAGTTCCAGCGCGAGGTGAGCCATGTCAGATCGCACCGGAAGACCTGCTCGTCGTCGCCCGGATCCGGAAACTCCACCCACGCTCGCGCGAAGTCGAGCCCCTTCTCGTCGCTCATCGTCGGGGCCTTCTTGGACCGGGACGCCTTCGCCTGCGAAGAATCCTTCGATCCCCTGGCAGATTTGTCGGGCTTCGCCTTTTTCGTCTTTGGCACGCAACCAGGGTAAGTGGCCCGGAACCGCTTCGGGGACTGAGGATCGTCGTACTGGCAGTAGCGTTCCGTATATGAGACTCGGTGTCCTCGACGTGGGTTCGAACACGGTGCATCTGCTGGTGGTGGATGCACACCCCGGCGCGCGCCCCCTGCCCGCGCACTCGCACAAGGCGGAGCTGCGGCTCGCGCAACTCCTCGACGACGGCGGAGCCATCGGCGACGACGGGGTCGACAAGCTGATCGCCGTCGTCCTGGACGCCCTCCAGGCGGCCGAGGACAAGGGCGTCGAGGACCTGCTGCCGTTCGCCACCTCCGCCGTGCGCGAGGCAAGCAACGCGGACGACGTTCTGGCTAGGGTCAAGGAGGCCACCGGCGTCGAGCTCAAGGTGCTGACCGGTCCGGAGGAGGCCCGGCTGACCTTCCTCGCGGCCCGCCGCTGGTTCGGCTGGTCGGCGGGGAAGCTGCTCGTCATCGACATCGGCGGCGGCTCGCTGGAGATCGCGTACGGCATCGACGAGGACCCCGACGCGGCGGTGTCGCTGCCCCTGGGCGCCGGGCGGCTCACCTCGGGCTGGCTGCCCGGGGACCCGCCGTCCCCGGACGACGTGAGGGCGCTGCGCCGCCACGTCCGGGCGCAGATCGCCCGCACGGTCGGCGAGTTCAGCCGTTTCGGGGCGCCCGACCACGTCGTCGCCACGTCCAAGACGTTCAAGCAGCTCGCCCGTCTCGCCGGGGCGGCGCGCTCGGCCGACGGCCTGTACGTGCAGCGCGACCTGAAGCGGGAGTCCCTGGAGGCCTGGGTGCCGCAGCTCGCCGGGATGACGGCCGCACAGCGCTCCGAGCTCCCGGGCGTCTCGGAGGGCCGCTCGGGCCAGCTCCTTGCCGGGGCTCTGGTGGCGGAGGGCGCGATGGACCTGTTCGGCGTGGAAACGCTGGAGGTCTGCCCCTGGGCACTGCGAGAGGGCGTGATCCTGCGGAGACTGGACCACATGGGTTCGGCGTAAGCAGGGGGCGGGCGGCGCACCGCGCTCCGCAGGGGCGCGGGGCTGTGACATATGCGGCTCCGCCGCGTGGGCGCGACCACCTCGACGCGCAGCGCCCGCCCACGGCGAACCGGGCCCTGAAGGGGCGCGGGGCGGTGACATATGCGGCTCCGCCGCGTGGGCGCGACCGGCCCCCACATAGCCGCACCCGCCCACGACGTATTAAAAACGGCGAATAGGTACACAACAGGCACCCTGCGCGATCAAGAGCAAGCCCCCCATATCACCACCCCCCGCCCAGCCGCCGGAGGCACCCCGTACGCTGTCCCTCGTGGCAGAACCAGTGGTGCGCATCCCGGATGCGAAGGTCGCCCTGTCGACGGCCTCCGTCTATCCGGAGTCGACGGCAACGGCCTTCGAGATCGCCGCGCGCCTCGGGTACGACGGGGTCGAGGTCATGGTGTGGACCGACCCGGTGAGCCAGGACATCGAGGCGCTGCGCCGCCTGAGCGACTACCACCAGATCCCCATCCTGGCCGTCCACGCCCCCTGTCTGCTGATCACCCAACGCGTCTGGTCCACCGACCCATGGGTCAAGCTCCAGCGCGCCCGCGCGGCCGCCGAGAAGCTCGACGCCGGCACCGTCGTCGTCCACCCGCCCTTCCGGTGGCAGCGCCAGTACGCCCGCGATTTCGTCGACGGCATCTGGCGCATGGCCGACGAGACGGATGTGCGGTTCGCCGTCGAGAACATGTACCCGTGGCGCTACCGGGACCGCGAGATGCTCGCGTACGCCCCCGACTGGGACGTCACCAACGACGACTACCGC
This sequence comes from Streptomyces sp. NPDC001634, assembly GCF_040298185.1. Lineage (NCBI taxonomy): Bacteria > Bacillati > Actinomycetota > Actinomycetes > Kitasatosporales > Streptomycetaceae > Streptomyces > Streptomyces sp. NPDC001634. Next base: position 4,057 of record NZ_JBEOZU010000146.1, read on the forward strand.
CATTTCACGATCGACCTCAGCCACGCCGCGACGGCCCGCGCCGACGCCCTGCAGATGCTCGACCGCATGGGCGACCGTCTCGGTCACGTCCACCTCGCCGACGGCAGCGGGTCCAACAAGGACGAGCACCTCGTCCCCGGCCGTGGCATCCAGCCCTGCGCCGAGGTCCTCGAACGGCTGGCGCTCAGCGGCTTCGACGGGTATGTGGTCATCGAGGTCAACACCCGGCGCGCCATGTCGAGCGCCGAGCGCGAGGCCGATCTCTCGGAGGCCCTCGCCTTCACGCGCCTTCACCTCGCGTCGGCCGTGAAGGTGCCCCGCGGGTGAGCGAGGTGGTCCGGCTGTGACCAGGGCGACCGGAGCGGGTCCCGTCCGCCGCGGCAGGGGACGGCCCAGTCGTACGGAGACGGCGGCGGCCCCCGCCACTCGCGACCGCATTCTGGAGGCGGCCCGCGAGGAGTTCTCCGAGCGCGGCTACGAGAAGGCGTCCGTGCGTGGCATCGCCAAAGCCGCGGGGGTGGACTCCGCGCTTGTGCACCACTACTTCGGCACCAAGGAGCAGGTCTTCGAGGCCGCCATCGAGGTCGCCTTCGCGCCCGCCCTGAGCGCGCCCGACGCGATCGCCGAGGGCCCCCGCGACGCCGTCGGCGAACGCCTGACCCGCTTCGTCCTCGGCATCTGGGAGAACCCCAGGACCCGTACGCCGCTCCTGGCGATCCTCCGCTCCGCGGTGAACAACGAGACCGCGGCCGCCGTCTTCCGCCGCCTGGTCGCGGCTCAGCTGCTGCGCCGCGTCGCCGGGCAGCTCGACGTCCCGGACCCGGAGCTGCGCGCCGAGCTGGCCGCCGCACAGCTGGTCGGGGTGGCGATGCTGCGGTACGTGATCAAAGTGGAGCCGCTGGCGTCGGCCGACCTGGAACAGCTCGTGGCGCGGCTTGCGCCGGTAGTGCAGGGGCATCTGACGAACCCCTGACGTCCACCGGGAAACACATCCCGTATTGCGGACACCGCCGTCCGGTCCTTGGAGCACCGGCGTACGCTCGACCTGAGTCAGAACTCTCCGAAGGAGCGAGCGACGATGCCCGAGCTGAGGTCCCGCACAGTCACCCACGGCCGCAACATGGCGGGCGCCCGCGCCCTTATGCGCGCCTCCGGTGTACCCGGTGCGGACATCGGACGGAAGCCGATCATCGCGGTCGCCAACTCCTTCACGGAGTTCGTGCCGGGCCACACCCACCTCCAGCCGGTCGGCCGGATCGTCAGCGAGGCGATCAGGGAGGCCGGAGGCATCCCGCGCGAGTTCAACACGATCGCCGTCGATGACGGCATCGCGATGGGTCACGGCGGCATGCTGTACTCGCTCCCCTCCCGCGACCTGATCGCGGACAGCGTGGAGTACATGGTGGAGGCGCACTGCGCCGACGCCCTGGTCTGCATCTCCAACTGCGACAAGATCACCCCGGGCATGCTGATGGCGGCCCTGCGCCTGAACATCCCCACGGTCTTCGTCTCCGGCGGCCCCATGGAGTCCGGCCGCGCCACCCTGGTCGACGGCACGGTCCGCACGCTCGACCTGGTCGACGCGATCTCCGACGCCGTGAACGACAAGGTCTCCGACGAGGACATCCTCCGTATCGAGGAGAGCGCCTGCCCGACCTGCGGCTCCTGTTCCGGCATGTTCACGGCCAACTCGATGAACTGCCTGACCGAGGCGATCGGCCTCTCCCTCCCAGGCAACGGCTCGGTCCTGGCCACGCACACGGCCCGCCGCGCGCTGTACGAGGACGCGGCCCGCACGGTCATGGACCTCACCCGCCGCTACTACGAGCAGGACGACGAGACGGTCCTGCCCCTCAACATCGCCACCTTCTCCGCCTTCGAGAACGCGATGGCCCTCGACATCGCGATGGGCGGCTCGACCAACACGATCCTGCACCTGCTGGCGGCGGCGCAGGAGGCGGGTGTGCCCTTCGGCCTGGAGGAGATCAACGAGGTCTCGCGCCGGGTCCCCTGCCTGGCGAAGGTGGCTCCGAACGTCGCCAAGAACCGCACGTACTACATGGAGGACGTGCACCGCGCCGGCGGCATCCCGGCCCTCCTCGGCGAACTGCACCGCGCGGGCCTGCTGAACGAGGACGTGCACGCGGTCCACAGCCCGTCCCTGGCGGACTGGCTGAAGACGTGGGACGTCCGCGGCGGCTCGCCCTCGCAGGAGGCGGTGGAGCTGTGGCACGCGGCCCCGGGCTGCGTGCGCTCGGCCGAAGCCTTCTCCCAGTCGGAGCGCTGGGACTCCCTGGACGAGGACGCCGAGAGCGGCTGCATCCGCTCCGTCGAGCACGCTTACTCCAAGGACGGCGGCCTGGCGGTCCTCAGGGGCAACCTCGCGGTCGACGGCTGCGTGGTGAAGACGGCGGGCGTCGACGAGTCGATCTGGACGTTCGAGGGCCCGGCGGTCGTCTGCGAGTCGCAGGAGGAGGCCGTCCAGAAGATCCTGACCCAACAGGTCAAGGACGGTGACGTCGTCGTCATCCGGTACGAGGGCCCCAAGGGCGGCCCGGGCATGCAGGAGATGCTGTACCCGACCTCGTACCTCAAGGGCCGTGGCCTGGGGAAGACCTGCGCGCTGATCACCGACGGCCGCTTCTCCGGCGGCACGTCGGGCCTGTCGATCGGGCACGCGTCCCCCGAGGCGGCCTCGGGCGGCACGATCGCCCTGGTCCAGGACGGCGACCGCATCCGCATCGACATCCCGAACCGCACGATCGAGCTCCTGGTGTCCGACGAGGTGCTGGCCACCCGCCGCGAGGCCCTGAACGGCGTGTACGCCCCCGCCGACCGTGACCGCAAGGTCTCGGCCGCCCTGCGCGCGTACGCCGCGATGGCGACGAGCGCGGACAAGGGCGCGGTGCGGGATGTGACCAAGCTGGGCTGAGCCCGGTCGACGAGGGGCCGCTCCCGAGGGGGCGGCCCCTTCCGCGTATCACCAGTCCGACGGGTTGCGCCCGTCCACGGAGAAGACGGTGCCGTCGGGGGCGGCGGCGTAGACGTGGCCGTCGACGATCATCGGTCGGGCCAGGGCGGCGACGACCCGGTCCGCATGTGCGCCGAGCCGCGGCCGGGTCTGCCCGATGAGCCTTCCGTTGCGGGCGTCAACGGCAAGCAGCCTGCCGTCGGGCGCGGTGAGGTACACATGGCTCCCGTCGGCGACCGGCGCCGATCCGCGGGACACGGACGTCTCCAGATGCCACAACTGCTTCCGGGCGTCCATGTCGACGGCATCCAGCGACCCGCCGGAAGCCATGAGATAGACGACGTTCCCGTGCACTCCGGCCTGTACGCCCTCCTGGCGGACGGACAGGGCGACCCGTCGCGACACCTTGGACTCCGGGGTGTAGCGGACGACGGCCTCGGTCCCCCCGTAGACCCTGTCGAGGGAGAGGAAGAGAACCGATCCGCCTCCGCTGCCGACGGCCTCCAGTTGTCCCTTCAGCTGCGCCTCCCAGCGCACGGCACCCGTGTCCGGGTCCACGGCGGTGATCTGCGTCCTCGACCCGTCGTCGGACGTACTCGTGGCGTACGCCAGCCGGTCCCCGGTGAACGAGGCAAGGGAGGGCGTGCCGTGGCTCGGGATCCGCCGGGTCCACTTCGCGTGGCCCGTCGCGCTGTCCACGCCGGTGACCGTCCCGTCGGGGCCGGCGAGCAGGAGCATGCTGCCGGCGTACTGCATGGCGCTCTGCGCGGGCAGTTCCCGCTGCCAACGCGTTCGGCCCGACGAGGGATCGAGCGCCTTCACACGTCGGCCGTCCTCCGTCGTCAGGTGCACGAGTCCACCCGACAGGACCGGCGGTCCGTTCCGCTGCGCCTTGGCGACGGCATGCCGCCACAGCAGGGTGCCGTCGGACGGGGAAAGAGCGAAGACCGCGCCGGACTGCGCGCAGAGCAACTCCTTGTTCCCGTACGAACATTGAGGCATCACCGATTCTCCGGAGACCGGCTTCGCCTCCCACGGGCTGAACCCTGCCGACGAGGTCCGGGCACTCGTCGGGGCCGGCACGGGACTGCTGCCGTCGAACAACTGAAACGCTGCGAACGCACAGCCCACCAGCAGACCGAGCGTCCCGGCCGTCAGAGCCGCCCGCTTGAGCAGGCGGGGCCCGGGACGCCGCTCCGGCTCCTCCTCTTTCTTCTCTTCCTCCTCGACTCGAGGCTCGGGCTTATGGGCGTCATCCGTCCGCTGCGACGGTATGAACGCCTGTGTGTCGTAGGAGGCCGCCACCGACCGCAGTTCCCGCATGAGCTCGTCCGGCGTGGGCCGGTCCTCGGGCTCCTTGGCCAGGCACCGCTGCACCAGCGGCGCGAGGTCCTCCGGTACGCCGGTCAGATCCGGCTCGTCGTGCACGACCTGGTAGGCGACGATGTACGGACTGTCGGAATCGAACGGCCCGCGCCCCGTCGCCGCGTGCACCAGCACCGATCCGAGCGCGAACACGTCGGCGGCGGGCCCGACCTCCCGTGGCCGCCTGAACTGCTCGGGCGCCATGAAGGGCGGCGTGCCGATCAATTTGCCCGTCTCGGTGCGCAGTTCGCTGTCCTTGGGCCGGGAGATGCCGAAGTCGATGACCTTCGGCCCGTCCTCGGCGAGCAGCACATTGCTGGGCTTCAGATCCCGGTGCACGACCCCGACCCGATGGATGTCGCGCAGCGCCTCCGCGAGCCCGGCCATCAGCCGCCGCAACTGTGCGGAGGTCATGGGGCCGTTCCGCTTCACCTGATCGGACAGGGTGGGCCCCGGAATGAACAGCGTGGCCATCCAGGGCCGTTCGGCCTCCGGGTCGGCGTCGACGACGGGCGCGGTGAAGGCGCCGCTCACCCTCCGGGCGGCGGCCACCTCCTGCCGGAAACGGCCCCTGAACTCGGGATCCCTGGCGAACTCGGCATGTACGACCTTCACCGCGAGCTTCAGCCCCGAGGTGCTCCGGGCCAGATGCACCACGCCCATTCCGCCGGAGCCCAGACAGGACTCCAGACGGTAGTGACCGGCGTAGTCGGGAAGTTCCGCTTCCGCGCCCGCTCCGGTGTTCCGCTGCGGCGCCATGGGACCACCCCCGTGCTGTTTTCGTCCGCGCGCGCGACGCACGGAGCCTAGTCGATGACTCGTACGAGACCGAGGCGGCTTGCTAGCCTCCCGTGCGAGTCGCGCATCTTTGTTTCATGGCGTGATTCAAGGGAATCAACGGGACCCCATGGCAGTCATGGGGTCAGCGGGGGAGGTTTTTCATGTCTGTTGACCGTGTCGAAGAAGTCGAGGGCGGCGACGCCGCGGAGGCCGTCGCGACCGCCGCGGCTGTGCGGTACTACTCGATCGCACCGGGCGTCCGGCTCAATGTCCGCAGTGGTCCCGGTACCGGCTACAGCATCGTCAGGGTCCTGCCCGAGGGGTCCAAGGTTCCGATCTTCTGCCAGACGCCGGGCACGACGATCACCGGTCCGTACGGCACGAGCAACATCTGGGACAACATCGAAGACGGCGAGTACGTCTCGGACGCCTATGTGAACACGGGCAGCGACGGTTACGTCGCCCCGCACTGCGGCTGACCCGGACGGCGGCAGGCCGCCCCTCGGCGGCCGGAGTGATAATCGACGCGTGAGCGACGAGAACGGCACTCCGGACACCTCCAAGGGCGGCCCCCGCCCCGAACCGATCCGCTTCTTCGGCACGACCTGGGTGGACCACGACGGCGGCTACGCAGCCCGCCGCGCGGCCGTGGCGGCCGGTTCCCTGGCGACCGCAGCCGTCTCCTGCCTCGTCCTGGGCTTCGCCTACCAGGGCCTGCAGATCGCGAACGTCGGCGAACCGGTGACCCTGCTGGTCGTGGTGATGTTCGCGGTGTGCAGCGTGCTGGCCTTCGGCCACACCTGGGGAGCCTTCACCAAGCGCCCCGACCCGGAACGCCAGGCCACCCTCCGAGGCCTCCTGGCGATCGGCTTCATCGGCTCGCTGCTCGCGTACTTCGCCCGCTCGCTGTCCGAGGCCCCCGGCGAGAAACTCCACCGCCAGGAGTACGAGACGGCCCGCGCCGCCCATGAAAAGCGCACAACGCGCCGTACGGGCGACCCGTCCCGCAAACGCCGGTCCTGATCCGGCGGCCACCCCTCCCGCACGACACCTGTACGTGGTGCCGGGAACCGCCCTGCGCCCGAAATCCGCTGTCCCCCGGCTCCCGCGGCCCGCCAGCATGGACGTATGACCGCCCCTTCCCGCTCCGACCGCGCCCGCTCCTTCAACGCCGCCGCGGCGCAGTACGCCGCGAACCGCCCCTCCTACCCGCCGGCCCTCTTCGACGCCCTGGAGGACCTCGCCGCCCGTCCCCTCACCGGCGCCCGGGTCGCGGACATCGGCGCCGGCACCGGCATCGCCACAGCCCTCCTCAAGGACCGCGGCGCACACGTCCTCGCCGTGGAGCCCGGCGACGGCATGGCGGCCCAGTTCCGCCGCGCCCTCCCCGACGTCCCCCTCCTCCGCGGCGACGGCAACGCCCTCCCCCTGGCGACCGCTTCCGTCGACTTCCTCACCTACGCCCAGGCCTGGCACTGGACCGACCCCGCCCGCTCGGTCCCGGAGGCCCTGCGCGTCCTGAGTCCGGGCGGCGCGCTCGCGCTGTGGTGGAACATGGACGCGCAGGACGTCCCGTGGATCGCCGAGCAGGCGGACCGCATCAAGCGGTACTTCGGCGCCGAACACGCCTCCAAGAGCGGCGCCGGCGGAACCCGTACCGAACTCGCCTTCGAAGGCGCCCCCGAGCTCCCGGCCCACACCCATCGCGTCGTCCGCTGGAGCCGGACGGTCCCCGTCGACACGCACCTCGCCAACATCGGCAGCCACTCGTACTTCCTCGTCCTGGGCGAGGAAGGCGCGAAAGCCTTCCTCGCGGAAGAGCGGGAACACCTCCTCAACGCCTTCCCGAGCGGCCTTGTCGAAGAGGTCTACGACGTCGTACTGATCGTGGCGACGCACCGATAGGAGCACGGCCGCCCTCCGCACGACGTCCCCTCGCCCGGCGGGCCGGGCGGCCACCCCTGTCCACGCTTGACGTCCAGGTCCCGTCGCGCGCAATATTCATCGCATGATGAATATCCGTCGCCCGCACCCGCCCGACTCCCCGACGCCGGAGCCAACCACCACTCCGGCCGTCCGCGCCGAGCACCTCACCGTCCTACGCGGCTCCCGCACCGTCCTCCGCGGCCTCGAATTCACCGTTCCCCGTGGCCAGATCACCGGACTGCTCGGCCCCTCCGGCTGCGGCAAGACGACACTCATGCGCGCGATCGTCGGCACCCAGGCCAGGGTCACCGGCACCCTCGACGTCCTCGGCCGTCCCGCCGGCGACGTCGTCCTGCGGTCCCGCATCGGCTACGTCACCCAGGCACCCTCCGTCTACGACGACCTGACCGTCCGCCAGAACCTCGACTACTTCGCCGCGATCCTCGACCCCGGGCGCGCCGCGGCCGACCGCCGCGACGACCACGTCACCCGGGCCATCGCCGACGTCGCCCTCACCTCGCACGCCGACGCCCTCGCCGGCAACCTCTCCGGCGGCCAGCGCAGCCGTGTCTCCCTCGCGGTCGCACTCCTGGGCACCCCGGAACTCCTCGTCCTGGACGAACCGACGGTGGGCCTGGACCCCGTCCTGCGCCGCGACCTCTGGGACCTCTTCCACACCATCACGGCCGACCGCGGCGCCACGCTCCTCGTCTCGTCCCACGTCATGGACGAAGCCGAGCGCTGCCACCGCCTCCTGCTGATGCGCGAGGGCGAGATCCTCGCCGACGGCACCCCCGACGCACTGCGCACCCGCACCGGCGCGGAAACGGTCGAGGAGGCCTTCCTGCACCTGGTCGACGAGGCGACGGCGAACCACACGCCCGGAAAGGAGACGGTCCGATGACCGCGACGACCCCGTACCCGACCGGGAGCGCGCTCACCTTCTCCCGTACGACGGCAACGGCCGTCCGAGTCCTGCGCCAGCTCCGTCACGACCCGCGCACCATCGCGCTGATGCTGGTCGTTCCGTGCCTGATGCTGTTCCTGCTCCGCTACGTCTTCGACGGCAGCCCGCGCACGTTCGACTCGATCGGAGCCTCGCTCCTCGGGATCTTCCCGCTGATCACGATGTTCCTGGTGACCTCGATCGCCACCCTGCGTGAACGCACCTCCGGCACCCTGGAACGCCTCCTGGCGATGCCCCTCGGCAAGGCCGACCTGATCGCGGGCTACGCCCTCGCCTTCGGCGCCCTGGCGATCATCCAGTCGGCCCTGGCGACAGGCCTGGCGCTCTGGTTCCTGGGACTGGACGTCACGGGCTCCGCCTGGCTCCTGCTCCTGGTGGCACTCCTGGACGCCCTGCTCGGCACGGCCCTGGGCCTTTTCGTCTCGGCCTTCGCGGCCTCGGAATTCCAGGCGGTGCAGTTCATGCCGGCGGTGATCTTCCCCCAGCTCCTCCTCTGCGGTCTGTTCACCCCCCGCTCCAACATGCACCCGGTCCTGGAGACGATCTCCGACGCCCTCCCCATGTCGTACGCGGTGGACGGCATGAACGAGGTCCTCAGGCACACGGACATGACGGCGACGTTCGTACGCGACGCCTTGGTGGTGGCGGGCTGCGCGTTGCTGGTGCTGGGCCTCGGAGCGGCGACCCTGCGACGCCGGACGGCGTAGACGAGCAGTTGTACCTGCGCAGCCTGCGGGCATTCGTGCCGCTGGGGCGGCACGAATGGGCGCACGCGGCACCGTCCACGCGCGGGCAAGCGAGACCTACCCCCGCCCGGCTCCACCACCGGGCAGTCGGCAAAGCCACGTCCCGCCCACCGGACACACAAGCCAGGCCGAGGAACCCGGTGCAAGGATGAACCCGGACGACGCAACCCCCGGAGGGCACCCGCACCATGACCCAGAAAGTCGCAGTCCTCGGCACCGGCAAGATCGGCGAAGCCCTGCTCAGCGGAATGATCCGAGCCGGCTGGGCCCCCGCCGACCTCCTGGTCACCGCCCGCCGCCCGGAACGAGCCGAAGAGCTCCGCACCCGCTACGGAGTCACCCCGGTCAGCAACCCGGAAGCCGCGAAGACCGCCGACACGCTCATCCTCACGGTCAAGCCGCAGGACATGGGCACGCTTCTCGACGAGCTCGCCCCCCATGTTCCCGCCGACCGCCTCGTCATCAGCGGCGCCGCCGGCATCCCCACCTCCTTCTTCGAGGCACGCCTGGCCACCGGCACCCCGGTCGTCCGCGTCATGACGAACACCCCCGCCCTCGTCGACGAGGCGATGTCCGTCATCTCCGCCGGGAGCCACGCCACCGAGGCCCATCTCGCCCACACCGAGGAGATCTTCGGCGCCGTCGGCAAGACCCTGCGCGTACCCGAGTCCCAGCAGGACGCCTGCACCGCGCTCTCCGGCTCGGGACCGGCGTACTTCTTCTACCTGGTCGAGGCCATGACCGACGCCGGCATCCTGCTCGGCCTGCCCCGCGACAAGGCCCACGACCTGATCGTCCAGTCCGCGATCGGCGCCGCGGTCATGCTCCGCGACAGCGGCGAGCACCCGGTCAAGCTCCGCGAGAACGTCACGTCACCGGCGGGTACGACGATCAACGCGATCCGCGAACTGGAGAACCACGGGGTACGTGCCGCGCTCATCGCCGCGCTGGAGGCCGCCCGCGACCGCAGCCGGCAACTGGCGTCCGGCAACAACAGCTGACCCCACGCCCACCGCCGGAAACCCGGCGGTGGGCACCAGGACTCACACAGCAGGCAGAAGCCCGATGGCCCGATACGCCGCATCCACCCGTGGCCTCGCCATCTCCCTCGCCCGCTCGGCACCGGCCCGCAGCACCCCGTCCACATAACCGGGATCCGCGCACAACTCCCGGTGCCGTTCCTGCACGGGCCGCAGCAGCTCGACCACGGCCTCCGCGGTGTCCTTCTTCAAAGCGCCGTAGGAGTCGTACGCACCGCTCAGCTCGTCGGGACTCCGCCCCTCGCACGCGGACAGGATTTCGAGCAGATTCGCCACCCCCGGCTGCGACTCCGGGTCGTACACGACATCCGACCCGCTGTCGGTCACCGCCCGCATGACTTTCTTGCGCACCACGTCCGGCTCGTCGAGCAGATAGACGACCCCCAGCCCGGAGTCGTCCGACTTCCCCATCTTCGACGTGGGGTCCTGCAGATTCATGACCCGGGCCGCGACCTTCGGAGGGGTCGCCCGAGGCACCGTGAAGGTATGCCCGTACCGCTGGTTGAACCGCACCGCCAGATCCCGGGACAGCTCCACATGCTGCGTCTGGTCGTCCCCCACGGGCACCTCGTCCGTCCCGTACGCCAGGATGTCCGCCGCCATCAGGACGGGATACGTCAGCAACGACAGCCGCACACTCCTGCCCCGCTCGTGCTCGCGCGCGGCCTTCTCCTTGTACTGGATCATCCGCCGCATCTCGCCGTCGGTGGCCACGCACTCCAACACGTACGACAGCCGCGTGTGCTCATCCACATGGCTCTGCAAGAACACGGTGCACAACTGCGGATCGAGCCCCGCCGCCAGCATCAGCGTCGCTGCCTGCCGGCTGAGCCTGCGCACCCGCGCCGGATCGTGGTCGACGGTCAGCGCATGCAGATCGACGACGCAGAAAAGGGCGTCGGCCTGGTGCTGGTCCACGGAGACCCACCGCCGCATGGCCCCCAGATAGTTGCCCAGCGTCAGATGCCCGGTCGGCTGGATCCCGCTGAAGACCCGTGTCATCTCTCCACCTCCTGGTCGGGACCGCCGCGACCGGTCGGCCGACCCTCCTGGAGGGAGATACGAGAACGGCCGCCGGAGCGGCGGCCGTTGAGCGCATACGTGAGTCCGGCCGCCGTCAGGCGGCCCACCACAGTTGGGTGCACGTACGCGAAGTCATGACCCCGAGGGTACGCCCACCGGGGACCGTACGGAGCCAAGTTGACACGTCCCGCACCGATCCGTAGTGTTCTCCGGGTTGTCCGACGTGAGCGCCGACTCCGGTCGGTCCCCGGACAGCCATTCCGCAGGTACCTACCGATAATCGGCGATACGTCGTCGTGCTTATTCGGCATGCGTATTTTCGGAATGCGGAATCCGCGTTCGAACCTTCGTGAGGACGCAGCCCCCGATTAGCTCGGGAGCCGGGAATCCGCTAAAGTCTCACTCGTCGGAACGGCCCAACGGCCGCGATGACAAACCCGGTTGACGGGGAGTCGGAGCCCGAAGGGAACTGAGGGATCTGATAGAGTCAACACCGCCG
>NZ_JBEOZU010000147.1:0-14376 GCF_040298185.1 Streptomyces sp. NPDC001634
GCTCCACCCGGCCGGCGGCGGTCTCTCCGCGCGCGCGGGGGGGGGGGGTGCCCAGGGCCGCCCCGCTGCCGGCGACCCTCGCCCCATGGGGGGCGCCCACTTCCGCGGGCAGCGCCCCCGCGAGGGGCCGGTCCGCGGCCTCCACCACGGTGACCGCGCAGCCCGCCTCGCGCGCGGCGGTGGCGAACTCGGCGCCGATCCAGCCCGCGCCCACGACCACGATGTCGTGCTGCTGGGCGAGGACCGGCCGCAGCCGGTCTGCGTCGTCAAGCGTGCGCAGCAGATGCACGCCGGGTACGCCCTCGGCACCCGGCAGCTGGATCGGTTCCGCACCGGTCGCGATGACCAGGACGTCGTACGGCACGGAGCCCTCGACGGTGTCCAGTTCATGGTCGTCGGGGCGTACGCCGACCACCTCGCGGCTCAGCTGGAGCTCGATGTCCAGGGCCTCGAAGTCGACGTCGAAGGCGGAGCCCTCGGCCTTTCCGAGCAGCACGGCCTTGGACAGCGGCGGCCTGTCGTACGGCTGGTGCGGCTCCGCGCCGATCAGCGTCACGCTGCCGGTGAAGCCCTGTTCCCGCAGGGCCACCGCCGTCTGCACCCCGGCCATGCCCGCGCCCGCGACGACAACACGCCGTGCCGGATCGCGTCGCGCCGAATCGCTCCGTGCCTGCGTCTGCTCGCTCACCTGATCACCATAGACAACTGACAATTACTCGGCCCAGATCACACCGTCCTTCTTTCTCCGGAGGCTCCCTTCTTTCTCCGGAGGCTCCCTTACTGAGGCAAACGGCACGGGCTAGGGTGGCCGACGTACAAGCACTCGCGGGAGCCCGGACGCACCGGGCTGAGAGGGAGGCTGGGCGGCCTCCGACCGTACGAACCTGATCCGGGTCATGCCGGCGAAGGGAGGGGCTGGACGCCCATGTCGTCTTCACGTACGCCAGACGTCCTCGTCATCGGGGGCGGCATCATCGGGCTGGTGACGGCCTGGCGGGCGGCGCAACGCGGGTTCGCCACCGCCGTCGTGGATCCCGAACCGGGCGGCGGGGCGGCCCGGGTGGCCGCCGGGATGCTCGCCGCCGTCACGGAACTGCACTACGGGGAGCAGACGCTGCTCGGCCTCAATCTGGAGTCCGCGCGCCGCTACCCGGACTTCGTCGCCGAGCTGACCGCGGCCGCCGGCCAGGACATCGGCTACCGCCGGTGCGGCACGCTCGCCGTCGCGCTCGATGCCGACGACCGCGCCCATCTGCGCGAACTGCACGCCCTGCAGCAGCAGTCGGGCCTGGAATCGGAGTGGCTGAGCGGGCGGGAGTGCCGCCGGCTGGAGCCGATGCTCGCGCCGGGCGTGCGCGGGGGGCTCAGGGTGGACGGCGACCATCAGGTCGATCCGCGCCGGCTTGCGAGGGCTCTGGTGACGGCCTGCGAACGCGCCGGCGTCGTCTTCCACCGGGTGCGGGCCGAAGAGCTGGCGGTGGTGCGGGAGCGGGCCGCCGGGGTCCGGACGACCGACGGCACCGACCTCGCCGCGGGGCAGGTCGTCCTGGCCGCGGGCAGCCTCAGCGGGCGGCTCGCGGGCGTCCCGGACGAGGTCCTGCCGCCCGTACGCCCGGTGAAGGGGCAGGTGCTGCGGCTGACCGTGCCGAAGCGGTACGCACCGTTCCTGAGCCGCACCGTGCGCGCGGTCGTGCGCGGCAGCCAGGTCTACCTGGTCCCGCGCGAGAACGGCGAGCTGGTCGTCGGAGCGACCAGCGAGGAGCTGGGCTGGGACACGACGGTCACTGCGGGCGGGGTGTACGAGTTGCTGCGGGACGCGCACGAGCTGGTGCCCGGGATCACCGAGCTGCCGCTCACCGAGACCCGCGCCGGACTGCGCCCGGGCTCCCCGGACAACGCGCCGCTGCTCGGCCCGACGGCGCTGGACGGCCTGCTGCTGGCCACCGGGCACTACCGCAACGGTGTCCTGCTCACCCCGGTCACCGGCGATGTCATGGCGTATGTCCTCACCACCGGTGAACTCCCTCCAGAGGCCCGTTCCTTCACCCCCGGGCGGTTCACCGCCGCCGCCTCACGCACGGAGCAGCCCGTATGAACATCTCGATCAACGGGGAACCCCGGCAGATCGCTGCCGGCACCGCGCTCGACGCGGTCGTGCGGACCCTCACCGTGGCCCCCTCGGGCGTGGCCGCCGCCCTCAACGAAACCGTCGTCCCGCGCGCGCAGTGGTCGTCGACGCCCCTCTCCGAGGGAGACCGCGTCGAGGTCCTCACCGCCGTCCAAGGAGGCTGACCCATGGCCGACGACCCCTTCGTCCTCGGTGGTACGACCTACGCGTCCCGGCTGATCATGGGCACCGGCGGTGCGCCGAGCCTCGATGTGCTGGAGCGGGCGCTTGCGGCGTCCGGCACGGAGCTGACGACGGTCGCGATGCGGCGCGTCGACGCCTCGGTGCACGGCTCGGTCCTGTCGGTGCTCGACAAGCTGGGCATCCGGGCGCTGCCCAACACGGCGGGCTGCTTCACCGCGGGCGAGGCCGTGCTCACCGCCCGCCTGGCGCGGGAGGCACTCGGCACGGACCTCGTCAAGCTGGAGGTCATCGCCGACGAGCGCACCCTGCTGCCCGACCCGATCGAGCTGCTGGAGGCGGCCGAGACGCTGGTCGACGACGGCTTCACCGTGCTGCCGTACACGAACGACGACCCCGTTCTCGCCCGGAAGCTGGAGGACGTCGGCTGCGCCGCGATCATGCCGCTCGGCTCGCCGATCGGCTCCGGGCTCGGCATCCGCAACCCGCACAACTTCCAGCTGATCGTGGAGCACGCGCGCGTGCCGGTCATCCTGGACGCGGGCGCGGGTACGGCCTCCGACGTGGCGCTCGCGATGGAGCTGGGCTGCGCGGGTGTGATGCTCGCCTCGGCGGTGACCCGGGCGCAGGAGCCGGTGCTGATGGCGGAGGCCATGCGGCACGCGGTGGAGGCGGGCCGCCTTGCACGGCGGGCGGGCCGCATGCCGCGCCGGCACTTCGCGGAGGCTTCGTCCCCCACCGAGGGCATGGCCCGGCTGGACCCGGAGCGGCCCGCCTTCTGAGCCCCGTTCCCCGGTCCGGCCGGGGCGCGTGTGCGGCGTGCGTCACAGGTCGGCTGCATTCATGCCCCGGTCCGACCGCGCGGGCGAGGCATGACAGTGGGCCCTCGTACACTCGCCTGCGTGGATACGACCCTTCAGGACCCCCTCGTCGGGCAGGTGCTCGACGGCCGCTACCGCGTCGACGCGCGTATCGCGGTCGGCGGGATGGCCACGGTCTACCGGGCCGTGGACACCCGCCTCGACCGCGTCCTCGCGCTCAAGGTGATGCATCCGACGCTGGCCGCCGACGGCTCGTTCGTCGAGCGCTTCATACGGGAGGCCAAGTCGGTCGCCCGTCTCGCCCATCCGAACGTGGTGCAGGTCTTCGACCAGGGCACCGACGGGTCGTACGTCTACCTCGCCATGGAGTACGTCGCCGGATGCACCCTGCGCGACGTACTGCGCGAGCGCGGGGCGCTGCAACCACGCGCCGCCCTCGACATCCTGGAGCCGGTGCTGGCCGCCCTGGGCGCCGCGCACCGCGCCGGGTTCGTGCACCGCGACATGAAGCCGGAGAACGTCCTGATAGGGGACGACGGCAGGGTCAAGGTGGCCGACTTCGGTCTCGTCCGGGCCGTGGACACCGTCACGAACACGACGGGCGCCGTCCTCGGCACCGTGTCCTACCTCGCGCCCGAGCAGATAGAGCACGGCACGGCCGACCCCCGGGTCGACGTGTACGCGTGCGGGGTCGTCCTCTACGAGATGCTCACCGGCGCCAAGCCGCACCACGGCGACTCCCCTGCCCAGGTGATCTACCAGCACCTGAACGAGGATGTGCCGCCGCCGTCGGCCGCGGTGCCGGGGCTGGCCTTCGAACTCGACGAGCTGGTCGCGTCGGCGACCGCGCGCAACCCCCAGCTGCGCCCGTACGACGCGGCGGCGCTGCTCGGCCAGGTCCTTCAGGCACGCAGCGCGCTCACCGCCGAGCAACTGGACGCCGTACCGCCGCAGGCCATCGCCTCGGCGCACGACAACGCCGGGGACCGCACGAGCGTGATCCCGCGCCTGCTGCCGGTCAACCCGGTCAACGAGGACGAGGCCGAACAGGCCGTTTTCAACCGGACGAGCCTGTTGGAGACCCCGCCGCCCGAGACGCGGCGGCGCTCCGGGCGCCCCCGGCGGGGGCTGCTCGCGCTCGTCCTCGCCGTGCTGGTGGTGTTCGGAATGGGCGCCGGCGTCTGGTACATCAACTCCGGCCAGTTCACCAAGGTCCCTCCGCTGCTGGCGAAGACGGAGGAGCAGGCGCGGGCCCGGCTGAAGACGGCCGGACTCGAGGTGAAGCAGGTCGAGCACGCCTACAGCGACACGGTCAAGCGCGGCACTGTGATCAGCACCGACCCGGCGGCGGGCGCGCGGATACGCTCCCACGACAAGGTGACGCTGACCATCTCGGACGGCCCCGAGACGGTGGAGGTGCCCGATCTGAAGGGCTACCGGCTGGACAAGGCGCAGGCCCTGCTGAAGAAGGACGGTCTCGTCGCGGGCATGGTCACGCGCGCGTTCAGCGAGGACGTGCCGAAGGGCTTCGTGATCGGCACGGACCCGCAGGCGGGCACCAAGCGGCACGGCGGCTCGGCGATCGCGATCACCGTGAGCCAGGGCAACCCGGTGGAGGTGCCCGATGTCACGGGCGATTCCGTCGACGACGCCACCTCAGCGCTGCAGGACGCGGGCCTGCAGGTGAAGATCGCCGATACCCAGGTCACCTCGGAGTTCGACGCCGGGAAGGTCGCCCAGCAGTCGCCGGGAGCCGGCAAGGAGATCGGCGAGGGCGACACGGTCACGCTGACGATCTCCAAGGGCCGCGAGATGGTCGAGGTCCCCGACGTGGTCGGCCAGAAGGTCGACGACGCGAAGCAGACCCTGGAGGCCGCCGGCTTCCAGGTCGAGGAGGACCGCGGACTGCTGGGCCTGTTCGGCGACACGGTGAAGCGGCAGTCGGTGAAGGGCGGCAAGAAGGCACCGAAGGGGTCGACGATCAAGATCGTGATCCGCTGAGGGGCATACCGCCGGGGACCGGCCGACAGGGCGCCCGGGACCGCGTGACACCCTTGGAGGGTGAGCAGGCAGCAGTCCCGTGGCGCCCTCGGCACGTCCGGCGTCCCCCGCAACCCCGTCGGCGGCCACGTGCCCGTGGCCGGCGGTCTGAACTCCGTCGGACTGAGCTACGCGCGTGACCTCAAGGCCGAGACCGTGCAGGTCTTCGTCGCCAATCCACGCGGCTGGGCGACGCCCGTCGGCAATCCGCGGCAGGACGAGGATTTCCGGGCCGCGTGTGCCGCCGAGTCGATCCCGGCGTATGTCCATGCGCCGTATCTGATCAACTTCGGCTCGCACACCGAGACGACCGTCGAGAGGTCCGTGGAGTCCCTGCGGCACTCTCTGCGCCGGGGCCGCGAGATCGGGGCACTGGGCGTTGTCGTGCACACCGGGAGCGCGACCGGTGGCCGGGACCGGGCGGTCGCGCTGAAGCAGGTGCGGGAGCGCCTGCTTCCCCTGCTGGACGAGCTGACGCACGACGACGACCCGTATCTCCTGCTGGAGTCGACAGCAGGTCAGGGCGCCTCGCTCTGCTCCCGCACCTGGGACTTCGGGCCCTACTTCGAGGCGCTCGACGCGCACCCCATGCTGGGCGTCTGCCTCGACACCTGCCACATCTTCGCCGCCGGGCACGACCTGACCGGGCCGAACGGGATGCACCGGACGCTGGACCTGCTGGTGGAGACCGTCGGTGAGGGTCGGCTCAAGCTCATCCACGCCAACGACTCCCAGGAGACGGTGGGCGCCCACCGGGACCGCCACGCGAACATCGGTTCAGGTCACATCGGCGAGGACCCGTTCCGCGCGCTGATGACCCACCCGGCGACCAAGGGCGTGCCCCTGATCATCGAGACACCCGGCGGGAAGGAAGGGCACGCGGCCGACGTGGAGCGGCTGAAGAAACTCCGGGACGGTTGACGGCGCCGGGTCAGTCCTCCGTCTCGAGCAGTACGTGGGTCGTGTCGACGAGGTGCACTACGAGCACGATCAGCAGACCGTCACTGATGACGTACTCCACCGCCATGGTATGGGTCAGCGCGAGCGCGCGGGTGTTCTCGTCACCGGAGATCGCCGAGGAGATCTTGGTGCGGGGGTCCTTGGCGAGTATGGCGAGTCCGCGCTGGAGCACCTCAAGGCGGTCGTCCGGAAGGCTGTCGCGCACGCGCGCCGCGGCCTCCGAGAAGATCACGTTGAAGACGGCCATCGGCGCCCTCCCTGCACGGTTGTCGGAGTAACCGGCAAGGAGCTTACCGGCACGGCAGGCACCATTCCGCCGGGCGCGGACACCCCGTCGATCGCCGGGATGAAGCTGATCGACAACAGCGTGATCGTACTGTGGCCGTCCGCGACGGACGCACACCTCGACGACGTGCTGTTCTGGGGATCGCCGGCGGTCTCGCTCGCCCTCGCCTTCGTGATCACCACACCTGTCAACAAGTGGATGATCGGCCGCGGCAGGGGCCATGCGGTGGTGCACCAGTACCACCACTGACCGGCGCATTCACCGGGAGTCAGAGCTAGAGCTCGGGGCCGTCCCCGGGCTCCTCCTGGTAGGAGTAGCGCTGCTCCTTCCACGGGTCGCCGATGTTGTGGTACCCGCGCTCCTCCCAGAAGCCGCGCCGGTCGGCGGTCATGTACTCGACACCGCGGACCCACTTGGGCCCCTTCCAGGCGTACAGATGCGGGACGACCAGGCGCAGCGGGAAGCCGTGTTCCGCGGTGAGCAGTTCGCCGTCCTTGTGGGTGGCGAAGATCGTGCGGTCCGAGGCGAAGTCGGCGAGGCGCAGGTTCGAGCTGAATCCGTATTCCGCCCAGACCATGACATGGGTGACGGTGGGCGCGGGCGGGGCGATCTCCAGGATCGTACGGGCGGGGATACCACCCCATTCGGCGCCGACCATGCTGAACTTCGTGACGCAGTGCAGATCGGCCACGACGGTGGCGTACGGCAGGGCCGTGAACTCCTCATGGTTCCAGCAGTGCTTCTCGCCGTCCGCGGTCGCGCCGAAGACCCGGAAGTCCCAGCGCTCGGGACGGAACTTGGGCACCGGACCGTAGTGCGTGACCGGCCAGCCCCGCTGCAGTCGTTGTCCCGGCGGAAGCTCGGACCGTGCTGCTGCTCCAGATTCGCGCTCCACCGGATGACCCATGACTCCATCCTGACAGACCGCGGAGGGTGCACATGACCAGCCCGGGTCGGATTCGGGCAACTCGTAGTAAGCGTGTACTTACTGGACGCCCCCCGATGCCGGTGCAATCATGCGGCGCAAGCCGCCAGTCCCCGCCTGGAAGGAGCCTGCGCGATGCAGGGCGACCCCGAGGTCATCGAATTCCTCAACGAGCAGCTCACCGGCGAGCTGACCGCGATCAACCAGTACTTCCTGCACGCGAAGATGCAGGAGAACTTCGGCTGGTACAAGCTCGCGAAGTACACGCGGCACGAGTCGTTCGACGAGATGAAGCACGCGGAGGTGCTCACCGACCGCATCCTCTTCCTGGAGGGACTGCCGAACTACCAGCGGCTCTTCCACGTCCGGGTGGGGCAGACCGTCAAGGAGATGTTCGAGGCCGACCGGCTGATCGAGGTCGAGGCGATCGACCGGCTCAGGCGCGGCATCAAGATCATGCGGGAGAAGGGCGACATCACGTCCGCGAACATCTTCGAGTCGATCCTCGCGGACGAGGAGCACCACATCGACTATCTGGACACCCAGCTGGAACTGGTGGACAAGCTCGGCGAGGCGCTCTACATCTCGCAGATCATCGAGCAGCCGGAGAGCTAGGCGGCGTCCTTGAGCTCGGCGAGCACCGACCCGCCCCGGTCCGCCGGCTCACGACGGGGGCACGCGCCCCGGCCCAGAAGCGCCTGAATCCGGCGTACACACGACCCGCAGTCGGTGCCCGCCTTGCAGGCGGAGGCGATTTGGCGGGGGGTGCAGGCACCGTTCTCCGCGTGCTGCTTCACCTGCTGCTCGGTGATGCCGAAGCAACTGCAGACGTACACGCGGTTCACCTCCCGACGGGATCGATCAGTCTTGCCGTCCCGATTGATCGGTGAGGCAAACCTAACCTTACCCGCCGCACAGGAGCCGCAAAAGTGGAGCGGGGTGCGGATCGTATGTGATCCGCACCCCATTTCACGTGCCGGCAACCACCGAAGCGGCTACTGGTCCCGGTACATCTCGGCGACAAGGAACGCCAGGTCGAGGGACTGGCTGCGGTTCAGACGCGGGTCGCAGGCCGTCTCGTAGCGCTGGTGCAGATCGTCGACGAAGATCTCGTCGCCGCCGCCCACGCACTCGGTGACGTCGTCACCGGTGAGCTCCACGTGGATGCCGCCCGGGTGCGTGCCCAGCGACTTGTGGACCTCGAAGAAGCCCTTGACCTCGTCGAGCACATCGTCGAAGCGGCGGGTCTTGTGACCGGAGGCCGCCTCGAAGGTGTTCCCGTGCATCGGGTCGGTCACCCAGGCGACCACCGCGCCCGACGCCGTGACCTTCTCCACCAGCTCGGGGAGCTTGTCGCGGACCTTGTCGGCGCCCATGCGGACGATGAAGGTCAGCCGGCCCGGCTCACGCTCCGGGTCGAGGCGCTCGATGTACTGCAGCGCCTCCTCGGCCGTCGTCGTCGGACCGAGCTTGATGCCGAGCGGGTTGCGGATCTTGGAGGCGAACTCGATGTGCGCGCCGTCCAGCTGGCGGGTGCGCTCACCGATCCACACCATGTGCCCGGAGACGTCGTACAGCTGCCCGGTGCGGGAGTCGACCCTGGTCAGCGCCGACTCGTAGTCGAGCAGCAGCGCCTCGTGCGAGGAGTAGAACTCGACGGTCTTGAACTCCTCGGGGTCGGCCCCGCAGGCGTGCATGAAGTTCAGCGCGTTGTCGATCTCCCGCGCCAGCTGCTCGTAGCGCTGACCGGACGGCGACGACTTCACGAAGTCCTGGTTCCAGGCGTGCACCTGGCGCAGGTCGGCGTAGCCGCCCGTGGTGAAGGCGCGCACCAGGTTCAGCGTCGAGGCGGACGCGTGGTACATCCGCTTCAGGCGCTCGGGGTCCGGGACGCGGGCCTTCTCGGTGAAGTCGAAGCCGTTGACGGAGTCGCCGCGGTAGGTCGGCAGGGTCACGCCGTCGCGGGTCTCGGTGGGCTTGGAGCGCGGCTTGGAGTACTGACCGGCGATGCGGCCGACCTTCACGACCGGCACCGAGGCGGCGTACGTGAGCACGGCGCCCATCTGGAGCAGGGTCTTGAGCTTGTTGCGGATGTGGTCGGCGGACACCGCGTCGAAGGCCTCGGCACAGTCACCGCCCTGGAGCAGGAACGCCTCGCCCCTGGCGACGGCTCCCATCCGGGCGCGCAGCTGGTCGCACTCGCCCGCGAAGA
The DNA here is from genome assembly GCF_040298185.1 of Streptomyces sp. NPDC001634. Classification (NCBI taxonomy): domain Bacteria; kingdom Bacillati; phylum Actinomycetota; class Actinomycetes; order Kitasatosporales; family Streptomycetaceae; genus Streptomyces; species Streptomyces sp. NPDC001634. Next base: position 9,553 of record NZ_JBEOZU010000147.1, read on the forward strand.
CGAGCGGCGGATACGACTCGAGGTCCGCGATCACTGCGCGCAGAGCCTCGGGGTCGGGGTACTCGGGCTGCTGCGCCGCGGGCAGGTCTCGCCAGGTGTTGCCAGCGCTCGGGCTGGTCTTAGCGTTCACGGTCACCCCCTAAACATTACGGGGTCGTGTGGCGAGTCCATTCCGTTGCTCATCAATTGAGACGGATGGTGCTCGATCGGCTGCCTTCCGTTCGGTCCTACGGCAGAGGCGGACCCCTCCGGAGAGGGGCCCGCCCATGAGGGCCGGTCAGCCGCAGTTGTGCGCGGCCGACGTGCTGGACCCGATGACGACATCGACGCCGGGTGCCGTCAGATGGACGGCGTTGACCGTGAGGCCTCCGTCATTCTTCACCTGTTCGTCGACGACCAGCTTGGTGCCGAGGACGCCGAGATCGACGGTCTGGTTCGGCGTGCCGTCGAGCTTCACCTGCGTGCCCGCCACGGTGAGCGTGAGGTCCGTGCTGCCGGACACCGCGGTGCAGCTGCTGGTCGAGACGGCCTTGACCGCGGACAGGCCGAGGACGGGCAGCCCCGGAAGCCCGATGGAGGCCTCTTCCACGGATGCGGTGGAGGAGGCGCTGCTCGGCCCGGTCTTCGTCACCACCGTGGCGCACAGCGTCTTGGCATGGAGCACCACCGCGCTGACGTCGGCGGTGCAGGGCGGGGCCGTGGTCTGTGCCCCGGCCGTGCGCACGGCGCCGGTGTCGGGCGTCGGCGGCACGCCGACCGGCAGCCCGAGCAGCGAGACGTCGGCCGAGAGACCGTATGCCCGCCCGGTGACGTACTGCAGCTTGACGGTCGCCGTGGCCTCGGAGGCGAGGTAGGCGTCGTCCCCGGCGAAGGTCACCTTGACCGGGGCGGTCGCGTCCGCGGTCAGCTGCTGGTTCACCGGGTCGATCGTGCAGTTCGCCGCGCCCTGCGCGTCCGTGGTGCCGTCGCAGGTCTGGTTCCCGAGCGCGAAGCTCACCTTCTTGTCGGCGACGGGCTCTCCGGTGTCGGTGGTGAGGGTCGCGGAGAGCTTGGCCGCGGAGCCGTTGGAGACGGTGGCCGGGCCGCTGTAGGTGAGCTTGGTGGCCTTGGGCTGCGGGGGCTGGGGGGTGCCGCCGGCGCCGACGTCCACGATGTCGCGGTCGATGCCGATGGTCACCCCGCCGTGGGTCTCCCGCAGATCCCCCTGGTACTGGTGGACCCGCTGGTGGTCGGCCCACAGGGTGGCGGGGATGGCCGGGTCGTCGGTGGTCTCCTGGTCGTTCCAGCGGGCGGTGAAGATCACGTCGGGCACGGTGCCGGCACCGGCGGCCGCGACAAGGTCGGGGACCAGGGACGCGCCGCCGCCGTACGCGCCGGAGCGGTAGCCCAGTTCGTGCAGCCGCTTGGTCCAGGCTTCGAGGTAGGCGACCACCCGGGAGGTGTTGGTTCCTCCTCGCGGGTAGTTCTCCATGTTCTCGTAGATCACCGAACCCGCGCCGAGCCCTAGCGCGGCGGCCTGCCGGACCGCGTCCTCGGCGGCCGCGGTGCCCTGCGGCACCGGGTCGGTGATGACCGTGCAGGAGCCCGAGCAGCTGCCCGAGTCCGCGGTGGCCTGCTTGCCCACGTAGATCGGCAGGAACCGCCAGCCGTTGGCGTACTGGGTCTGCACCCACTGGGCGTTGAGGTTCGCCTGGTCGCAGCCACGGTTCTCGCCGCCGATGTAGACGCCGACGGCACCGTAGCCGGAGGTGGCCTTCCAGGCGTCCATCGCCCCCTGGCTCGGGGCGGCGCAGGCGTCGAAGCCCTTGCCCTGGTACGAGGTCGCGTCGGCCGGGACGGCGAGCGCGGACGGAGCCGCGGACGGCTTCTCGGCCTGCGCTGACGCGACGGGCAGCCCTGCGCTGCTCAGGATCTGCCGGATCTCGGCACGGTCGTCGGCGTACGGGGCCGTGACGGCGATCCCGTCGGCGGCAGCCCGGTACGTACGGTCCGTGCGGTTCTCGGTGACGGAACTCTTGGCGGCCTTGGCGGGCTGCACCAGGAGTGCCTCGGTGCGTCCCGTCGCGTCGGCGGGGCAGTCCTGCTGCTTGCCCGGTGTGCCCAGGTACACGGCGTGCCGGTCGAAGCGGACGCAGGCCGTCGGGTTCTTGTCGAGGTCGACGACCTTCCAGTCGGCGGGGACGGTGAACGTGTGGCCGCGGTAGCTGATGCGGGTGGTGCCGGCGTCGGAGGCCTGCGCGATGACGGGCGAACCGGCGCCGAGGGCCGCTGTCGCGGCCAGCACCGTCAGCGCGCGTACGGCGCGCCGCCTCGCCCACGGGCGCTGCCGTGGTGATCGTAATGCGGAAATGGCTCTCTCCTCGGTCGGGCGCGGATGTGCTGCTGGGAACCGGGGGTGAAGGACCGGGCCGCGAGGGGCGGACGCGATCCCGGTGAAGAGTGGGATCCCGATCGTGTACGCGTCAACAAATGGCGCTTGATTGCCGAATTTTTCGGACTGCTTCCACTTGCGGAGCCCGCCCGGAACTGCGGTGAGGGGCCCGTGGGCGCACGGTGAAGTACCGGGTCGCCGGACGGCGTTCGGGGCGGAATCGAGCACCCGGGAAGGGGGTGCCGGCCGGGTGACCGCGCGAGGGTTGACCGGATCGGGTAGGGTGCGGGGCATGTTCGCGCACTCGACCCAGAACCAGAACTGGTGGTGGACCGCTCGTCCGGCGGCCCACTGATTGCGCGTACGCAAGACTTCGCGAAGGCCGCCCGAGGGGCGGCCTTCGGCGTTTTCGCGACCGGGCCGTTCCCTCTCACCTCACCGAGAAGGACACCGCCCATGCACCTGCTCGAACTGCTCGACGATCCCCGCCCGTTCGCCCTGTTGCGTCGCCGCACACCCGGGCGCGCCCACGACACCGTGGAGGTGCTGACCGGCCCGGTCACTCCGTACGAGCGCCTTGCCGACCTCCCCGACCAGGGGCTGGCCCTCGTGCCCTTCCGGCAGATCCGCGAGCGGGGCTTCGACGTCCGTGACGACGGAACACCGCTGCTGGCGCTGAGGCCCGAGGAGTCGTACGAACTCCCCCTGGAGGAGGCCCTGTCACAGCTCCCGCGGCACGACGTGTGCGTCGAGGGCGGCGGCTTCGACGTCGCCGACGAGGAGTACGGCCGGATCGTCGGACGCGTGCTGGACGAGGAGATCGGACGAGGCGAGGGCGCGAACTTCGTGATCCGGCGGACGTACGAGGGAGAGATCCCGGGGTTCGGCCGGGCCGACGCCCTCGCCCTGTTCCGGCGGCTGCTGGTCGGCGAGCGGGGGGCGTACTGGACCTTCGTCGTGCACACCGGGGACCGGACGCTCGTCGGGGCCAGCCCGGAGGTGCATGTGCGGATGTCCGGGGGGACCGTCGTGATGAACCCGATCAGCGGGACCTACCGCTACCCCGCCGGCGGCCCCACTCCCGAGGACCTGCTCACCTTCCTCGCCGACGGCAAGGAGATCGAGGAGCTGTCGATGGTCGTCGACGAGGAGCTCAAGATGATGTGCACCGTCGGCGACATGGGCGGGGTCGTCGTCGGACCGCGGCTGAAGGAGATGGCTCATCTCGCGCACACGGAGTACGAGTTGCGCGGGAAGTCCACCCTCGATGTGCGCGAGGTGCTGAAGGAGAGCATGTTCGCGGCGACCGTCACCGGCTCGCCCGTGCAGAACGCCTGCCGCGTGATCGAGCGGCACGAGGTCGGCGGCCGGGGCTACTACGCGGGCGCACTGGCCCTGCTGGGACGGGACGCCGGAGGTGCGCAGACCCTCGACTCCCCCATCCTCATCCGGACGGCGGACATCGACGCGGCCGGGCGGCTGCGGGTCCCGGTCGGTGCGACGCTCGTACGGGGCTCGGACCCGGCGGGGGAGGTCGCGGAGACGCACGCCAAGGCGGCCGGGGTGCTGGCGGCGCTGGGCGTACGCCCCGGCCGGCCGCGCGAGGAGCAGGTACGGCCGGGGCTGGCGGACGACCCGCGGGTGCAGGTCGCGCTCGACGGGCGGCGCGCCTCGCTCGCGCCGTTCTGGCTGCGGATGCAGGAGCGGGCGCTGGACCTCACCGGGCACGCCTTCGTCGTCGACGGCGAGGACACGTTCACCGCGATGCTCGCGCACGTCCTCAGGTCGTCGGGGCTCGATGTGACCGTTCGGCGGTACGACGAGCCGGGGCTGCGCGAGACGGTGCTCGCGCACGAGGGTCCGGTGGTCCTCGGCCCGGGACCGGGCAACCCGTCGGACATGACCGACCCCAAGATGCGGTTCCTGCGCGCGCTCACCGCCGACGTCATCCGGGGACACCGGCACGGCGTACTGGGCGTCTGCCTGGGCCACGAGCTGATCGCTGCGGAGCTGGGCCTGGAGATCGTACGGAAGGAAGTGCCCTACCAGGGCGCCCAGACGGACATCGACCTGTTCGGGCGGCGGGAGACCGTCGGCTTTTACAACAGCTTCGTGGCACGCTGCGACGACGAGGAGGCGACCGAACTGGCAGCGCACGGCGTCGAGGTCAGCCGCAGCGACAGCGGCGAGGTGCACGCACTGCGCTCGGCTCGGTTCGCCTCGGTCCAGTTCCACCCGGAGTCGGTGCTGTCGGTGGGCGGCGCCGCGGTCGTACGGGAGCTGCTGGGTCGGCCGGCCGCGGCGGGCACGAGCACGTTCTCGGAGCGGCGGGCGGTCCAGTAGTCATACGGGCGTGGGGGGGGGGGGGGCGGGCCGGGGGGGGGGGGGCCCTGGGGGCACGGGTGGGGAGGCGGTAGATGCCGGAGCGCTTGGGGTCGAAGCCTCCGTTGGGG
>NZ_JBEOZU010000148.1:0-14274 GCF_040298185.1 Streptomyces sp. NPDC001634
GGCAACGCCTGCATCAACCGGCCACGAGCCACCACCAGCCGACAGGCATCCGCCAGCGACCACACCCCGGCCACGTGCGCCGCCGCGATCTCACCGATCGAGTGACCGGCCAGGACATCAGGCCGCACACCCCACGACTCCAGCAACCGGAACAACGCCACCTCAAGCGCGAACAGCGCAGGCTGCGCATACTCGGTCCGATTCAGCCGCTCCGCGTCCTCACCGAACACCACCTCCCGCAGACCGAACGGCAGTTCCGCGTCCACCGCGTCAAAGGCCTCGGCGAAGACGGGATACGCCTCATACAACTCCCGGCCCATGCCCAGCCGCTGCGACCCCTGCCCCGCAAACAGGAACGCCGTCTTCCCGGCACGCGTCTCCGTACCCCGGACGAGCCCGGGAACCTCCCCGCCATCCGCCAGCGCACGCAGCCCCTGGAGGAGCCCGTCCCGGTCGGCGGCGAGCACAACAGCCCGGTGCTCCAGCACGGTCCGGGTCGTCACGGACGCCAGAGCGAGGTCCTCGACACGGACCCCGTCACCGGCCGAGCCCTCCAGCCAAGCCCACAACCGCTCCGCCTGACCGCGCACCGCCGACACGCCCGCACCCGACACCACCACCGGGACGACCGCCGGGTCCGGCCGCGTGCCGGCCTCCGAACTTGTGAGGTCGGCCGACGTGGCCGGGGCCTGTTCGAGGATGACGTGCGCGTTGGTACCGCTGATACCGAAGGACGAAACACCAGCACGACGCGGACGACCGGCCTCGGGCCACACACGCTCCTCGGTCAGCAACTCGACGTCCCCGGCCGACCAGTCGACATGCGAGGAAGGCTCCTCGGCGTGCAGGGTCCGCGGCAGCACCCCGTGCCGCATCGCCATCACCATCTTGATCACACCACCCACACCGGCAGCCGCCTGCGTGTGACCCACGTTCGACTTCAACGAGCCCAGCCACAACGGCCGTTCACGGTCCTGACCGTAAGTGGCCAGCAGCGCCTGAGCCTCGATCGGGTCACCCAGCGGCGTACCCGTGCCGTGCGCCTCCACCGCGTCGACATCGGCGGGCTTGAGCCCCGCACCGGCCAGCGCCTGACGGATCACCCGCTGCTGCGACGGACCGTTCGGCGCCGTCAGACCATTGCTCGCACCATCCTGGTTCACGGCCGAACCCGCCACAACCGCCAGCACCCGGTGACCGTTGCGACGCGCGTCCGACAACCGCTCCACCAACAGCAGACCCACACCCTCGGACCAGGCCGTACCGTCCGCGCCGTCCGAGAACGCCTTGCACCGGCCGTCCGACGCAAGCCCCCGCTGCCGCGAGAACTCCACGAACATCTCCGGACCCGCCATGACCGTCACACCACCGGCCAGCGCCAGATCACACTCACCCGAACGCAGCGCCTGCGCCGCCAGATGCAGCGCCACCAGCGACGACGAACACGCCGTGTCCACCGTCACCGCAGGACCCTCGAAACCAAAGGTGTACGCGATACGACCCGACGCCACACTCAGGGTCGTGCCAGTGAGGACGTAACCGTCGGACTCCTCGACGGCATCGCGCAGACGGGCTCCATACCCCTGTTCCACGAGTCCGGCGAAGACGCCGGTACGGGTGCCGCGCAGCGTCGCCGGGTCGATACCCGCCCGCTCCAACACCTCCCACGACGTCTCCAGCAGCAACCGCTGCTGCGGATCCATCGCCAACGCCTCACGCGGCGAGATACCGAACAGTCCGGCGTCGAACTCGGTGGCGCCGTAGAGGAAACCGCCCTCACGGACGTACACCCGACCGGGGGTGCCGGGCTCCGGGTCGTACAGCGCGTCGAGATCCCAGCCGCGGTCGGACGGGAAGTCCCCTATCGCGTCGCGCCCCTCGACGACCAGCCGCCAGAGATCCTCCGGCGAAGCGACTCCGCCAGGGAACCGGCACGCCATACCCACGATCACCACCGGATCGTCGCCCAGACTCGTCGGCACGGGCAGAGCGGACTCGGTGGCGGCGGCACCAAAGAGTTGGCCGTCCAGGTGGCCGGCCACGGCCTCGGGGGTCGGATGGTCGAACAGCAGGGAGGCGGGCAGCCGCAGTCCGGTCGCGGCCCTGAGCCGGTTGCGGAGGTCGACGGAGGTCAGGGAGTCGAAGCCGAGATCCTTGAAGGTGCGGCGGGGCTCGACCTGGTCCGCGGAGTCATGGCTCAGGATGTCCGCGGCGTGGCCGCGGACCAGCTCCAGCAGGGAGCGGTGACGCTCACGCGGCGAGAGACCGGCCAGGCGGTCGTGCAGAGGCGAGGTCACATCGATGATGTCCTCGGCGTCTGCGACAAGCCCGTCCTCAGCGGCAACGGCCCCGTCCTCGGTGCTCGGAGCCGCCGTGGAGGCCATGGGCTCTCCGATGACAGCCGGTGACGGGGCACCGCCTGCGACGGCATCGGACAGCCAGTAGCGGCGGCGTTGGAAGGCGTATGTCGGCAGTTCGGTGCGCCGGGCGTGGTGCGCGGCGAAGACGGGCGCCCAGTCGACGGGGAGGCCACGGGTGTGCAGGGCGGCGAGGGCCGCCAGGAACGCGGGAGCCTCGGGGCCGTCCTTGCGGACGGCGGGGATCACGAACGCCTCGTCGTCGTCCAGGCTCTCCTCGGCCAGGGCCGTCAGGGTGCCGTCCGGGCCGAGTTCCAGGAATCGGCGGACGCCCTGTTCCTCCAGCGTCCGGATGCCGTCGGCGAACCGTACGGGACGGCGGACGTGCTGCGTCCAGTAGTCGGGGGACGCCAGTTCCTCGGCCGTCGCGGGGCGGCCGGTGACGTCGGAGACGATCGGGAGCGTGGGCTGCCCGTAGGAGACTTCGGCGAGCACGGCGCGGAACTCGTCCAGCATCGGCTCCATCAGCGGCGAGTGGAAGGCATGGCTGACGCGCAGGGCCGTCACCTTCCGGTCGCCGGCCCTGAAGTGGCAGGCCACCCCGTCCACGGCCTCGGCGGTGCCCGACACCACCACGGCGCGCGGACCGTTGACGGCGGCGATGCCGACCCGGTCGTTCAGCAGGGGCAGCACCTCGTCCTCGGTCGCCTGAACGGCGACCATCGCCCCGCCCCCCGGCAGGGCCTGCATCAGCCGCCCCCGGGCGACGACCACACGGCAGGCGTCGGCCAGCGACCAGACCCCGGCCACATGGGCCGCCGCGATCTCGCCGACGGAGTGGCCGAACACGACGTCGGGGCGTACTCCGAAGGACTCGGCGAGGCGGAAGAGGGCAACTTCGAAGGCGAAGAGGGCAGGCTGCGCGTACTCCGTCCGCTTCAGGCGCTCGGCGGCAGCTTCCGCGGCCTCGCCGCTCTCACCGCCCTCGCCGAAGACCACCTCACGCAGGCTGAACGGGAGTTCCGCGTCCACCGCATCGAAGGCCTCGGCGAAGACGGGGTACGTGGCGTACAACTCGCGTCCCATACCGAGCCGTTGGGAGCCCTGGCCCGCGAAGAGGAAGGCGGTACGGGCATGTCCGGCCGGTTCGAAGACGCCGGTGAGGACATCGCGCGACGGGGTGCCGTCCGCCAGCGCGGTCAGGCCGCGCAGCAGTTCTTCGCGGCGCGTGCCGAGTACGACGGCACGGTGTTCGAAGCGGGTCCTGGTCTCGGCCAGGGAGTAGGCGACGTCCGCCGGATCGGTGGCGGGGTCGGTCTCCACGCGGGTGAGCAGTCGGCGGGCCTGGCCACGCAGCGCCTTGCGGGTACGGGCGGAGAGGATCCACGGGAGCGGAGCGCCGGCGGCACCGGAGGGAGCCGCGTCCGACGTGGCCCCGCCCGCGCCGCCGGACTCGTTCCCGGTCCACTGTTCCAGCACCACATGGCAGTTGGTGCCGCCCATGCCGAAGGAGCTGACGCCCGCCCGCCGCGGCCCGTCCTGGTGCGGCCACGGCTGGTGCGCGGTCGCGACCCGCAGGTTGAGGTCGTCCAGGGGGATTGCGGGGTTCGGGTTCTCGAAGTTGAGGCTGGCGGGGATCCGTCCGTGGCTGAGGGACAGGACGGTTTTCAGGAGCCCGGCGATGCCCGCCGCGCCCTCCAGGTGGCCGATGTTGGTCTTCACGGAACCGACGAGCAGGGGTGAGCTGTCGGTGCGGGCGCGGCCGACGACCGTGCCGAGGGCCGCGGCCTCGATGGGGTCACCGAGCCGGGTACCGGTACCGTGCAGTTCGACGTACTGGACGTCCGCCGGGTTCACATCGGCCTGGCGGTAGGCGAGGCGAAGCACGTCCTCCTGGGCCTCGCGCAGGGGTGCGGTCAGGCCGTCGCCGCCACCGTCATTGTTGGTGGCGCTGCCGCGGATGACGCAGTGGATACGATCGCCGTCGGCGAGGGCGCGGGCCAGGGGCTTGAGGAGGACGAGGGCGCCGCCCTCCCCGCGTACATAGCCGTTGGCGCGGTCGTCGAAGGTGTAGCAGCGGCCGTCCGGGGAGAGTGCGCCGAAACCGGCGGAGGCCAGGGCGCTGTCGGGGGCGAGCGTGAGGTTGACGCCACCGGCCAGGGCGAGTTCGGACTCGCCGCGCCGCAGGCTCTCGCAGGCCAGGTGCACGGCGACCAGGGAGGAGGACTGGCCGGCGTCCACGGTGAGGCTGGGGCCGCGCAGGCCGAGGACGTAGGAGAGGCGGTTGGCGATGATGCCGCGGTTCAGGCCGCTGAGGGTGTGCCGGCCGACGGCCTCAGGGCCGAGGCGGCGGGCGAGGGAGGCGTAGTCGTCCCAGATGGCGCCGACGAAGACGCCGGTGCGGCTGCCGCGCAGCCGGGCGGGGACGACGGCCGCTTCCTCCAGGGCCTCCCAGCCGAGTTCGAGGACGAGGCGCTGCTGGGGGTCCATGGCCGCGGCCTCGCGCGGCGAGATGCCGAAGAAGCCGGGGTCGAAGCGGTCCACGTGGTCGAGGTAGCCGCCACGGTGGACGGCGGTGGGGGCGGCCGGGTCCGGGTCGGCGAGGGAGTCCCGGCGGTCCTCGGGAGTGTCGGTGACGGCGCTTTCGCTCTCGGCCAGGAGGCGCCAGAAAGCGGCGGGGTCGGGTGCCTGGGGAAAGCGGCACGACATTCCGACGACCGCTATCGCATTCCCGACCGCCGTCACGTCTTCGGATCCCGACGGGATACGGACCGAGTCCCCAGGGAAGTTTTCCGGACGCCCGAGGGATTCCGGCCCCCGAAGGGATTCCCCGCCCCGAACTGATTCGGGCCCCTGAGGGGATTCCGACACGTTTTCCCGTGCGTGTGCGTCTTCTGGCAACACGGCCACTGCCTCCGCCCTACGGATCCAGCACAATTTCTGGCCGCGCATTCCGGCCGGATCCGACTGCCGCGCGACCTGCGGGACAATCGATGGTTGCGATGCGATCAACGGTTGCGATGCGATCGGTGGGTGCGATGCGATCGCCGGTTCCGACGTTTTTCATACTGGCGGCTGCCTGCGGGTGAGTCCCGCAGGCAGCCCGTGATCTAGGGAGACTTCTACTAGTTCGGCCCTGGTCAGCGGCCGTTGGCGGCCCTCAGCGCCTGCGGTGGGCGACCATCTCGAGGCCGCCGCGGGGCTGGAGGGTGAAGTCGCTCGTGACCCGGTTCGGCGGTTCGCCGACCGGCTCGAACTCCCAGTGCCGGCTGAGGGTCGCCAGCGCCATGACGCCTTCCATCTGGGCGAAGACGTTGCCGATGCACTGGCGGGGTCCCGCGCCGAAGGGCAGGTACGCCAGTTTGGGGCGGCCCGGGGCCTTGGCGTGGCCGGTGAGCGGGTCGGACGGATCGGGTTCCGGCAGGAACCGCTGGGGGGCGAACCGCTCCGGCTCGGGCCACCAGCCGGCGTCACGGTGCAGGACGTACGGACTGACCATGAGAACGCTGTTGCGCGGGATGTGGTACCCGTTGGCCGTGTAGTCCTCCAGGGCGCGCCGCACGAGCACCCAGGCCGGCGGATACATGCGCAGCGCCTCGGAGTACACCGCGTCGGTGAACTGGAGGCGGGGCAGGTCCTCGACGGTGGGCAGCCGGTCCCCGAGGACTTCGTCGATCTCGGCGTGGAGCTTCTCACGGATCTCGGGGTGGGTGCCGAGCAGGTAGTACGCCCAGGTCAGCGAGCCGGAGGAGGTTTCGTGCCCGGCCATCAGCAAGGTGATGGCCTCGTCGCGCAGTTCCAGGTCGGTGAGGTGTTCGCCCGTGTCCGCGTCGGTGACGGTGAGCAGCACGGACAGCAGGTCCTCACCGTCGCCGGAGCCTTTGCGCCGGTCCTCGATCATGCCGTAGACGATGTCGTCGACGGCTTTCAGTCCCTGCTTGAACTGACGGTTGGCACGCAGCGGAAGGCGCAGCAGGATCTTGCCGATCGGGCTCAACTCCCAGCGCAGCGGACCGCCTTCGCGGGGGAACGCGGTGCGGATGCGGTCGGCGGCCTCGCTTTCGAGGGAGACGTCGAAGAGGGTGCGGGTGACCATGCCGAGGGCGAGCTCGTACATGGACTCGTGGAAGTTGAACCGCTCGCCGTCGCTGAACCTGGCCGAGAAGTTGTCGGCGATGGTCGCGAACGCGGAGCCGTATCCGGCGATGCGCTGACGGTGAAAGATGGGCTGGATGAGCCGGCGCTGACGGCGGTGGTAGGTGCCGACGCTGGTCACCAGACCCTTGCCCAGGACGCGTTCGAGGCTCGAGCCCCAGTCGTCGGGGCCGGGGCCGGTCTTCTGGGCATCCTTGTCGAAGCGTCGGCTGGAGGCGATGATGACGTCCTGCACCACGCCGAAATCACTGATGAGGAAAGCGTCCGTCTTTCCCATGGGAACGCGGACCACGGGTCCGTGCTTGTCACGCAGGCCCGAGAGATAGCGCGGGACGTTTCTGACGACCTCGCGCATCTCCTTCAGTCGCATGGGACCGGGCGCGGGTATGGATTCGGTCGGCGCAGGCGACTCGGGAGTTGTTTGAACGTCGGTCACAGATGTCTCCTGGGTCGGCGGAGGGTGACAGGTCTCGATACGCCGAGACAGCTGTGCAGGGAATCGATGCCTGCGGCCGCGGCGAGAAATGGACGTGTGCACGGGGTGGACCTGGTGCCCGACGCTAGCACCGAGGGGGCGAGGGGCAGCGAGACGTCGTGGAGTTCTAGGGAATTCCAAAGTGTTGGCGCGATATGGCCGGTTGCCGGGAGCCCGCACGCGGGGCCGCACGTACGCTTGAGCATGGCAGCCGCCCTGATGTCAAGGTGTCGACGTATGGGCGACCGGGCAACCGTTCCGTACGGTCCCATCGGACGGAGAACACATGAGCAGCGGCGGCAGCACCCTGCCGGACAAGCCCTCCAACGGCCCCGTCGGCGGTGGCGGCGCCGCCCGTGACCCCGTCGGCTCCGACTCCGGTCCGCCCCTGCTGCTGACCGTGCTGCTGGACCTCGGCGTCCCGATCGGTCTGTACTACGGGCTGACGGCGGCCGGGGTGAGCGATCTGATCGCCTTGACGGCCGGGACGGTGGTTCCCGCGGGCGCGACGCTGGTGCGGTTCGCCAGGACGCGGCGTCTGGATGTGCTGGGCGTGTTCGTGACGACCATGCTGGTGCTGAGCATCGTCGTGTCGGTGGTCGGGGGCAGTCCGCGGCTGCTGCTGGTACGGGACGGCTGGCTGACGGGTGTGGCCGGGGTTGGCTTCCTCGTGTCGCTGCGCGGCAGGCGTCCGCTGGCGTTCGGTTTCTCGCGACGGCTGCTGGAGCGGCGTGCCGCGGGCGGCCGGGACTGGGACGAACTGTGGGCGGAGGTACCGCGTTTCCGGCGGATCTGGCGGGTCACCACGGTGATCTGGGGCATCGGGCTGCTGGTGGACTCGGGGATCCGGACGCTGATGGCGTACACGCTGCCGGTGCATGTGGTGCCGGCGCTCAACGGCGCCCAGTACGGCGTCTTCACCCTGCTGATGCTGGTGATCGTCAACATCTACCACGCGCGCGCGGGCCTGTGGCCGATCCTGATGCCGGAGATCGATGACCCGATGTACGGCGGCGGTTACCGCGACGGCTACGGCCCCGATCCCGGCCGCCGCTCCGGACTGGACCGCGGCTGAGGCTCGGCACCGTACGCTCCAGGCTGAACGCTCGGCACCGTACGCTCCGGACGGGCGCGGGCGCGAGCTGCCAGCGCGCCCGCGCGGGTGTGGGTTTCACGCCTGAGATGCGCCGGCCGCCGTCGTCTGTTCCTCCGGCCGGCCCGTCCAAGGGGCTCCGCTCTCCACCAGGGGGCGCAGTTGCTGGGCGGCGCGGGGCAAATTGACGGCGATGGCGCCACGGACCCGGCCGTCGACGCAGTGGACGGCGGTGAACTTCCGCTCGGCTGGGCTGCCTTCGAGGATGTGGCACCGGTCGGCCCCGCCGACCTCCCCGAACACCTGGATCTTCAGATCGTGCTGGTCGGTCCAGAAGTACGGCAGCGCCGCGAACGGCCGCGCTCCGGTGCCGGCGAGCAGGTTGCGGGCGACGGTGACGGCCTGTTCGGTGGCGTGCGTACGGTGTTCCAGCCGCTGTCGGCGACCCGTGCGCATGTCGGGTCGGCTCGCCACGTCGCCGGCTGCCCACACTCCGGGCTCCGCCGCGCACAGTGCGTCGCACACGACGCCGTCGTCGACCCGGACGCCACTGCCCTGCAGCCACTCGGTGTTGGTGAGCGAACCGACCGCGACCAGCACCACGTCCGCGGGCAGCAGCGTCCCGTCGGCCAGCCGTACACCGGTGACGGCTCCGCCCTTTCCTTCGACCCCGGTCACCCGGCCCTGCCGGAAGCGCAGCCCGAGATCGCGGTGCACGGCGGCGACCAGTCCGGCCGCCTGCGGCCCGATCAGGTCGAGGAGCACTACGGGCCCCGTGCCGACCAGCGTGACGTCGGCGCCCAGGCCTCGGGCGGCAACGGCCGCCTCGGTGCCGAGCAGACCGGCGCCGGCCACCACCAGTCGCGGCCCTGAGGCCAGGGCCGCTCGCAGGGCGAGGGCGTCGTCGAGGGTGCGCAGGACGTGGACGCCGGTCAGTCCGTCGGCGCCGGGCAGCCGCCGGGGCCGTACACCGGTGGCGACGACGACGGCGTCGGCGTGCAGCCGGGTGCCGTCGGCGAGTTCGACGGCGCGGCCGGTACGGTGCAGCCGGACGGCGGCGGTGCCCAGACGCAGGTCGATGCCGAGACGGTCGTAGGCGTCGGGTCCGCGCAGCCGGATCCGGTCGGGCTCCCACCGGCCGGAGAGGATCTGCTTGGACAGCGGTGGCCGGTCGTAGGGCGGATGGGATTCGGCGCCGACGAGGGTGAGCCGGCCCTCGTAGCCCTGGCGTCGCAGGGTCTCGGCGGTCGTGGCGCCGGCGGCGCCGGCACCGACGACGACAATCTCGTTCAGACCGGTCAACGGGTCACCTCGGTGGTCTGCTTCAGCGGCTCCCACCAGGCCCGGTTGGCGCGGTACCAGGCGACGGTCTCGGCCAGGCCGGTGGCGAAGTCCTTGTGCGGCCGGTAGCCGAGCTCGTCGCGGATCTTGGTCCAGTCGACGCAGTACCGGCGGTCGTGGCCCTTGCGGTCCGGGACGTACTCGATACGGTCCGGCCCCGCGCCGCAGGCGTCGAGCAGCAGGTCGGTGAGCTCACGGTTGGTCAGTTCGGTGCCGCCGCCGATGTTGTAGACCTCGCCGGCCCGGCCGCGGGTGCGGACGAGTTCGATGCCCTGCACGTGGTCGTCGATGTGCAGCCAGTCGCGGACGTTGCCGCCGTCCCCGTACAGCGGGACCTTGCGGCCGTCGAGGAGGTTGGTGACGAACAGCGGGATGACCTTCTCCGGGTACTGGTGGTGGCCGTAGTTGTTGGAGCATCTGGTCACCCGCACGTCCACGCCGTGGGTGCGGTGGTAGGCGAGGGCGAGCAGGTCGGAGGACGCCTTCGAGGCGGAGTAGGGGGAGTTGGGCCGCGGTGGGCACTCCTCCGTCCAGGCGCCGGTGTCGATGGAGCCGTACACCTCGTCCGTGGACACGTGCACGAAGGTACGCACACCGTGCCGCAGCGCCGCGGCGAGCAGTGTCTGGGTGCCCAGAACATTGGTGCGGACGAACTCGGTGGAGCTGAGGATCGAGCGGTCCACGTGGGACTCGGCCGCGAAGTGAACCACCTCGTCGTGGTTCGCCATGAGGTCGTCGACGAGGTCCTGGTCGCAGATGTCGCCCTTGACGAAGGCGAACGCGGGATGGTCGCGGACCTGGTCGAGGTTGGCCGGGTTGCCGGCGTAGGTGAGCTGGTCCAGGACGGTGACGGTGACGCCGGCCGGGCCGGTGGGGCCGAGCAGGGTTCTGACGTGGTGGGAGCCTATGAAGCCGGCTCCGCCGGTCACCAGGATGCGGGTGGCGGCCGGGACCGTGGGTGCCAGGTGCGGGTCGGTCATGACGAGATCTGCACCCGCCCGTGGTCTCCGATGACCAGCCGGTGGGTGGCGGGCACCCGGGGGCCGAGGGAGACGCGTACGTTGCGACCGACGAGCGAGCCCTCCACCCGGCGGATGCTGTCGAAGCTGGAATCGCGCAGGATGATCGAGAACTCGATCTCGCTGTTGCGGATGACGCATCCCTCCGCGATGGACGTCGACGGGCCGATGTAGGAGTCCTCGACGAGGGTGCCGGGGCCTATGATCGCCGGCCCCACGATGCGTGAGCCGCGGATGACGGCTCCGGCGTCGATGTGCACCCGGCCGACGATCTCGCTGCTCTCGTCGACGTCCCCGTCGACCCGGTACTCCAGCAGGTCCAGCAGTCTGCGGTTGACGTCGAGGATGTCCGCCGCGTTCCCGGTGTCCTTCCAGTAGCCGGTGATCACCGTGGTGCGCAGGTCCCGGTCCCGGTCCAGCATCCACTGGATGGCGTCGGTGATCTCCAGTTCGCCGCGTGGGGAAGGGCTGATGGCGCGTACCGCCTCGTGGATCGCCGGGCTGAAGAGGTACACGCCGACCAGTGCCAGGTCGCTGCGGGGCTGCTCGGGTTTCTCCTCCAGCCTCACCAGCCGCCCCATGTCGTCGAGTTCGGCGACGCCGAAGGCCGACGGGTTGGGCACCCGGGTGAGCAGGAGCTGGGCGTCCGGGCGCTCCTTGCGGAACTCGTCGACGGAGTCGGTGATGCCGCCGAAGACGAAGTTGTCCCCCAGGAACATCACGAAGTCGTCGTCGCCGAGGAAGTCGCGGGCGATGAGCACGGCGTGGGACAGCCCCAGCGGGGCCTCCTGCCGCAGGTAGGTGACGTCGAGACCGAAGTCGGAGCCGTCGCCGACGGCCTGCCGGATCTCGTTCTCGGTGTCGCCCACCACGATCGCGACGTCGGTGATCCCGGCGTCGGCGATCGCCTCCAGGCCGTAGAAGAGAATGGGCTTGTTGGCGACCGGCACCAACTGCTTCGCCGAGGTGTGCGTGATCGGCCGCAGCCGGGTTCCCGCACCTCCCGACAGCACGAGAGCCTTCACGGTTTCCATCCCGCCTAACTGGTGTCGTCGGTGAGGGAGCCGGCCGTCAGGACTGGATCTCGATGGCTCCGGAGGGGCAGATCAGTTCCGCCTCGTTCACGGCGGCGTGCAGATCCTGCGGGGGCTCGGTCTGCAGCAGTTCCACGAGGCCGTCCTCACGGCTCTGGTCGAAGACGCCTGCAGCGGCCAGCACGCACTGACCGGCTCCGACACAGCGCTCGCGGTCCACGTTGATCTTCATGGTCTCTTGTCCTGTTCCTGTGGTGATCTGGTGTGCAGCGGTCGGGGGTGGACACGGTGACGGGCCTCGGTGCGGCCGACGGGACGGTCAGCTGACCTCCGCCAGTCGTTCCAGGGAAGCCACCACGTCCTTCGGGCTCGGCATGGCCTCGCAGTCGGCACGCACCCGCCGGGCGGCATCGGCGAACTCCGGCTGCCCGGTGAACCGCCGGACGTGGTCACGGACCTTCTCCGCGGTGGCGTCCCGGTGGTGCAGATAGACGCCGGCACCCGCGCGCTGGAGCGCCCGGCCGCGCAGTTCGTGGTCGGAGACCAGGGTGGAGAGCACCAGTTGGGGCACTCCGTGGGCCATGGCGGTGGCGAAGCTGCCGTATCCGCCGTGGTGGATGATGGCCGAGCAGCTGGGCAGCAGCGTGTGCAGGGCCACCGAGTCGACGGCCCGGGCATTGCCGGGGACCGAGGTGAGCTTCTCCCGCTGCGCGGGCAGCAGCGCGGCCACGACCTCCACGTCCTCATCGGCGAGGGCGTCGAGGATCTCCTGCACGGAGACGTAGTCGCCGCCGTAGTCCTCGGTGTTGGAGGCTCCGAGGCTGAGGCAGACCCGCGGCCGCTTGGGCGACTCGCGCAACCAGTCCCACACGACCGCACGGCCGTTGTACGGGATGTGCCGCATCGGCAGTTCGGGCGATGCCGTCGGGATGGACAGGGACGCGGGCAGGGTGCTGATGGTGGCCTGGCCGTGCAGCATCTCCTCGTCGCAGGAGAACCCGAACGGCTCCGACCTCGCCGCCAGCCACTCGGCGAGCGGATCCACCCGCTCGGCCTCGGGCTGCTCCCTCATCAGCTCCAGATACGTCTGCCGGGTACGGCCCCATACGTCGGCGCACCACATCAGGCGCACGTGCGCGGCTCCGCTGATGCGGGCGGCGACGGCACCGCCGTACGCCAGCGGATCGCGCACCACCAGATCGGGCCGCCAGCTCTGGGCGAAGGCCGCCAAATCCTCGATCATGGAGTCGTTGTAGACGGCGAACGCGTAGGGCACGCTCAGCTCGTAGCGCTCCTTCAGCTCCGTCCAGTCCACGTCGGGGCGTTCGCAGCGGCTCCAGTTCGCCGTCCGGTAGTCCTGCGACTCCCGGTAGGCGGCCATGTCCCGGTGGATGGCGTGGTCGCTGCCGACGGGGACGGCGGTGAGCCCGGCGCGGGTGATGGTCTCGGTCGCCATCGGCTGGCTGGCGACGCGGACGTCGTGGCCCGCCGCCGTGAGCGCCCATGCCAGCGGAGCCATCAGGTACAGATGGGATTTCTCGGACAGGGTGACGAACAGGACCCGCATCATGCTCCCTCGGTTCGGTGGGCCGGCCCCCGGCCGGCGGTGTGCGACGGCAGCACCGTGTCGATCCAGTTGGTGAGGGCGCCCGCGGTGGTGGCGGCGTGGGACTCCATCATCGTGAAGTGATTTCCGGGGACATCGACCACGCTGCCCGCACCGTCCCAGGAGCTCTGCCACTCCCCCGGCTCGGGCCCCTGCTCGGCCACGGTGACGGGTGGCTCACTGGGCCGCACCAGCAGCACGGGCGCGGACAGGTCGCCCGGATCCCACTCGCCGATCATCCGGATGTACCAGCTCATGGCGGACAGCCGGTCGGCGTCCATGTGCGCGAACATCGACTCCCGGTCGAACATCCCGCCCAGCATTTCGCCCGAGAAGCGGGTGAACGGCGAGTCCGCGCGCGGCATGTAGGTGTCGAGGAGGGCCACCCCCAGCGGCGGCTGACCCGACTTCTCCAGATGACGGGCGGCGGCAAGGGCCAGAATGCCGCCGGACGACGACCCGGTCAGGACGAACGGTCTGCCGTCCGCGCACCGCAGCACCCACTCGGCCTGTGTCCTGGCCACCACGTCCAGCGAGGCGGGCAGCGGCTCGCCGCGCCCGAAACCGGGCGTGGGGAGCGCCCACACGTCCTGTCGGCCGCGGAAGGCGGAGGCGAACCGTGCGTACTGGTGCACGCCGGCCAGCGCCACGTAGGAACTGAAGCAGATCAGCGAGGGGCCCTCGTCCCCGGCGGCCAGCCGCAGTCCTGCGGCCGGACCGGTGAGACCGGACGGGGACTCGAAGACCGGCCGCAGCTCCGCGACCGCTTGGAGCAGCGCGAATCCCTCGTCGATACGGCCCTGTTCGCAGGCGGTGCGGAAGAGCGCGCCCACAGTGTCTTCCGCGCGGGCGGCCGACTGCGCCGTGTCGTCGTCGGGCCGGGCCGCCCCCGGGGCACCCTGACCTCCGGACGCCGCCCCGGCGAACCGCTCCGCCAGGTCGGCGGCGAGCGCCTGCGGGGTGTCGAGGTCGAAGACGAGCGTCGCGGGCAACCGGAAGCCGGTCACGGAGCCGAGCCGGTTGCGCAGTTCCACGGCGGTCAGCGAGTCGAAGCCGAGTTCCGCGAAGTGCCGGCCGGGCAGTACCTCGTCGGTCGAGTCGTGGCCGAGGACGGCGGCCACCTGGTCCCGGACCGTGTCCAGCAGGACCGCGAGCCGTTCCGGCGCGGCGAGGCCGCCGAGCCGTCCGGCGAGC
>NZ_JBEOZU010000149.1:0-14233 GCF_040298185.1 Streptomyces sp. NPDC001634
GAGATCCTGAAATCTCTCGCCGACTACCTCACCAAAATCAGTCCGCCAAACAGGTAGCAACTTACCCGTGTGATTTGCGGCGCACGACACTAGTGTGATGCGCCAGAAATCCTGATGGTTAGTAAGTACCCTGTTGTCATGTCGCATTCGGGGCCTTCTGCTGTGGCGATCGTGTTGTCCGAGGCGGAGCGCGCCGAGTTGGTGCGCCGCACGAAAATGCCGCACCGGCGCTCGGCTGAGAAGGCCCGTATCATCCTGGCGTGTGCTGACGGCATGTCAAACGCGGGTGTCGCACGGCTCGTCGGTGTCCAGGCCAAGACGGTCGGCAAGTGGCGTCGGGCATTCGCCGCAGAGCGGATGGCTGGACTTGAGGACGCCGGCTGGATCGGCCGGCCGAAGGCCGACCTGATCCTCGACGATGCTGAGCGCAGACAGCTGCAGCAGTGGGCGCGGCAGGCCAAGACCGCCCAGTTCCTCGCGTTGCGGGCCAAGATCGTGCTGCGCTGCGCGGAGGGCGGGACGAACCAGCAGGCTGCGGCCGACCTCGGCATCGACAGGTCGACCGTGGACCGCTGGCGGGCCCGGTTCATCGCAAAACGCCTCGATGGTCTGCATGACGAGCCGCGCTCGGGCCGGCCGCCTTCGATCCTCCTCGACCAGGTCGAGGAGGTCGTCGTGGCCACCCTGGAGTCGCTCCCTGGACAGGACACGCACTGGTCACGGGCCTCGATGGCCCAGCGCACCGGCCTGTCGAAGTCGACGATCGGGCGAATCTGGAAGCGGTTCGACCTCAAGCCCCACCTGCAGGACTCCTTCAAACTGTCCACCGATCCGCAGTTCGTCGCCAAGGTCGTCGACGTTGTCGGCCTGTACCACCACCCGCCCGAGAAGGCGGTCGTGCTCTGCGTGGACGAGAAGAGCCAGATCCAGGCGCTGGACCGGTCCCAGCCAGTGCTGCCGATGATGCCGGGCATGCCCGAACGCCGCACCCACGACTATCTGAGGCACGGCATCACCAGCCTGTTCGCCGCCTTCAACATCGCCGACGGCACCGTCATATCGGCACTGCACCGCCGCCACCGGGCGATCGAGTTCAAGAAGTTCCTGATCCGGATCGACAAGGCCGTGCCCGCCGGACTCGACGTGCACCTCGTCTGTGACAACTACGCCACCCACAACACCACCGAGATCAGGACGTGGCTCGGCAAGCACTCCCGCTTCCACGTCCATTTCACCCCCACCGGCTCCTCTTGGATGAACCAGGTGGAGCGGTGGTTCGGCCTGCTGACCGACAAGCTCATCCGCCGCGGCGTCCACACCTCCGTGAAGGCACTGGAGGACGACATCACTGCGTGGATCAACACCTGGAACGAGAACCCGCGGCCCTTCACTTGGACCAAGACAGCCGACGAGATCCTCAACTCCCTCGCCGACTACCTCACCAAGGTCGGACCCACCGGCCAGAAAACAGAGCAGAACTAACCCTCAGGATTTCTGGCGCATCACACTAGCGTCGCCGTGGCCGGGCTGGCTGGCTGGCTGGCTGGCTGGGGATCGGGCTCACTCAGTCGAGCTATTCCGCGCTCGCATCGCCTGCGAGAGCATCGACTGGGACCCGCGGGCGCCGCCGGGCGCTCGCGGGCCACGACCTCGCCTGCCGGTGCCGCTTCGGGAGCCGGGCCGACCAGGCTACTGCCAGACCCCTGTACTGCTGGGCACCGCAAGCGACCCGACCGAGGAGCCCCACGCCACATGACCGACCTGTACATCGACACCGAGTTCCTGGAGAACGGCTCGACGATCCGTCTGATCTCCATTGCCATCGTCGCGGCGGGCGGGGAGGAGTATTACGCCGTGATCGACGATCCCGAGCTGATCGGCGACGCCCTCGCGCACCCGTGGCTGCGCCAGCACGTCACCCCGTCGCTGCCAATCACGGCCTCGCACCGCGACACCGGGAGCGCCCTGCGGTTGGACTGTCCTGATCCGTCGAAGGCGTTGGCCGGGGGATGGTCTTGGAACAAGGAGCGCCCGGACCACCAGTACGTGAAGCCGCCTCCGCGGGTCGCGACCGAGGTCAAGCAGTTCATCTGCTCCTTCCCCGACCCCAAGCTGTGGGCCTGGTACGCGTCTTACGACCACGTGGCCCTGGTGCAGCTGTTCGATCGGCTCTCCGACATGCCGGCCGGAATCCCGATGTGGACGAATGACCTCAGGCAGGAGTGCGAGCGCCTCGGCAATCCGAGTCTGCCGGAGCAGCCAGAAGGTGAGCACAACGCGCTCGCGGATGCCCGGCACAACCTGGTGCGGGCGCGGGCGCTGGCTAAAGTGGCGGCACGGCGGTGACCTGGAAGGATCAAGTTACCCCCCGTAGCAGCGGGCAAGCCGGTAGAAGGCGTTCTGCCGGGCGTGCGTGCGCTCGACATGCCAGCGCTGACTGGCCTGGACCGGCGCCTTATCGCCCTTGTGCGCGATGCTGGCGTGCAGGTTGCGGGAGGTGAGTTCGGTGCGGGTCTTGTCCGAGTCGTAGCCGGCGTCCAGATGGACGGTGATGTCGTCGGGCAGCGGCCCGAGGTCGTCCAGCAGGTCCAAGGTCGGGGCGAGCAGCGGGGAGTCGTGGCGGTTCGCCCCGGCCAGGACCCGGCCGAGCGGGATTCCGTAACCATCCGTCATGCCCGAGCGTTTCAGCCACTGTTTGCCGCGGTCGACCGGTGAGCGCCCGGCGACTTCTCCGCCGCCGGGGGCCTTTGTGATCGAGCCGTCGATGGCGATCTGGTCGAGCACGAGCCCGACGATGCGGTCGTAGGACTCCAGCGCGACCTGCTTGAGCCGGGCGAAGAGGCCGAGCCTGATCCACTCGTCGCGGCGGTTGCGGATGGTGGTCGCCGAACAGGTCGTGTCGGCGATCGCCTGGTAGGAGCAGCCGAACCGCAGCAGCTTGTCGAACACGATCCGGTCGCTGATCCGGGGCCGGTGGCAGCCCAGCGGGTGGGACGGATCGACCGTCGGGCGCTCGGGCAGCGGCGCCGAGAATTGGCCCCGGGAGCGGGTCGGTCAGCCATGATGGCAGCACGGGCACAGGTCCCCCAGTGATCACAGAGCGTCGCAGCTCCATGATCACCCGAACCTGTGCCCGCCTTGCTGCCGAGGCTCCCCACGCCACCTATCTGCGCGAGCTCTAAGGCATTAAATCCCGTCCGCACCGGTGGCCGGACGCAGGCCGATGAGGCCGTCACCTCCGTCCACTGCTTGCCGGCTAGGCCGTTTCTGATGGCTCTTGCTGGGCTGGGTGGATCAGCTCTTGGGCTGGGCAGGTGCGTGTCATGGTGCGGCGACACTAGCTCACGGACGCGCAGTGGCAGAAGTTCGAGCCGTTACTGCCCGCGAACGGCAAGCCTGGCGGGCAGTGGTCCGATCACCGCAAAGTGATCAACGGAGTGCTGTTCCAGGAGGTCGGCGCCGCCGATCCCGACGGGGCCCTGGCCAAGGCGGTAGGAGCGGGGAGCGCGCAGCGCAGGCGCGAATGCATCGGCTCCACCTCCTGCCGGGCACATCTGCATGCGGCTGGGGCTCGGCGTCGGCCGCCACGCGACTACCCGCAAAAGGGGGCGGTGCGCGTGTGGAAGCGGATGGGCGGGAGGCACTGGGGCGCTCACGGGGCGGACTGACCAGCAATATCCACCTGCTGCGCCCGATGAGCCGAGTGAAACCGCTTGGCTCGGTCGACGACCTGTGTGTTGTTCAGTGGCCGATGCTGTCCAGTTCAGCCACGTCCTCGTCGGAGAGGGAAAGCCCGGCGCCTGCAATGTTCTCGCGCAGGTGGGCGGTTGACGAGGTACCAGGGATGAGCAGGATGTTCGGCGAGCGTTGCATCAGCCAGGCCAGCGCGACCGACATCGGCGTCGCCTCCAGCCGGCTCGCGACCTGCGAGAGGGCTTCGGACTGCAGCGGCGTGAAGCCTCCCAGGGGGAAGAACGGCACGTAGGCGATGCCGTCGGCGGCGAGGTGGTCCACGAGGTCGTCGTCGTGGCGGTGGGCGAGGTTGTACATGTTCTGCACGCACACGATCGGGGCGATGCCGCGTGCCTCGGCAATCTGCTCCGCGGTGACGTTGCTGACGCCGAGGTGACGGATCAAGCCCTCTCGCTGGAGGTCGACGAGCGTTTCGAATGCTTCGGTGATCGAGTCGGGCTGGGGGCCCTCAGCGTCGCCCATACGCATGTTGACCAGGTCAAGCGCCTCGACGCCGAGGGATTCGAGGTTCTCGTGGACCTGCTTGCGCAGGTCTTCGGGGCGCCGGGCCGTGGGCCAGCCGCCCTGCGCGTCGCGGGTCGCGCCCACCTTGGTGGCGATGAACAGAGACTCCGGGTAGGGGTGCAGCGCTTCGCGGATCAGCTCATTCGTGATGCGTGGTCCGTAGGCGTCGCTGGTGTCGATGTGGGTGATCCCGAGGCTGACTGCCTCGCGCAGGACGGCCAGGGCGCCGTCGTGGTCAGCGGGCGGCCCCATGACCCACGGTCCGGCGAGCTGCATCGCGCCATAGCCGAATCGGGTGACGGTCGAGTCACCGAGCGTCCAGGTTCCGCCGGGAAGAGGTGTGGAGGGCGTGTTCATCGTAATGCCTTTCACTTATTGCCAGGGGTGGTGTCTCCGGCCCCCTTGCACCAGCATTGGAGACAAACTTCCCATCGGGAAGTAGGCACTCTGAAGTGCCTAACTAACCCAGAGGGTGCGAGGCGTGATCAATGGCGACGACGAAGGCCGACAAGAAGGCGGAGTACAACGCGTTTCTGGCGGTGTGCCCCAGCCGTCAGCTCCTCGACCGGATCTCAGACAAGTGGGTCGTCCTGATCCTGTGCGCACTGGGCGGTGACGCGTCCGAACAGCCCGGCGCATCGCACGCCCCGACGGCGATGCGCTTCTCCGAACTCGCCCGGCTACTGGCCGGCGTCAGCCAGAAGATGCTGACCCAGACCCTACGAGCCCTCGAACGCGACGGCTTGCTCACCCGCACCGCGACACCCACGGTCCCCGTCACCGTCACCTACGAGCTGACCGACCTCGGCCTCTCACTTCACCATCTGACACGCGGGCTCAGACAGTGGGCGCAGACCCACATGGGCCAAGTCATCGCTAACCGCGAGAAGCACGACGCACGAGCTTCCTAGCGTGGACGGCGTTCTCCGTCTCTGCTGCGGGCTTAGATGAACCTGACCTTGCGTGACGTGCAGTGGACGCGGATCGAGCCGCTGTTCCGGGACCGGACGCTGCGACCGGGCTGAGGCCGGAACGACGAGCGGCTGATCCAAACGAAACCGCCTGGTTGATGCGGGCCATGAGGTTTCTCCGCGGTACTTCGCGCCGCCCACCACCTCGCCAGGGCCTTGCGCACAGCGCCGTCGGCCCTGACCACCTGTGCGCCTGCCTAGCGGACCCGGTTCGCCATGTCCTCGATCGTCTTGATGACGACGTCGGGCCGGTCGATCGGGATGTCGTGAGAGCTGCGATCCGCCACGACCAGGCGGCGGTTGGGTGCTGCGCTGACGAACTCCTGCTGGGCTTGTCGCCACAGTTGGGCGTCGACGGGTGTGGGGAAGGGAGTCTTGGCGGACACGATCGCGGTGGCGGGCACGCTCTGGGGCCAGGACAGCTTGTGGTAGGCGCGGTGTACGGGCCCGTAGTGGTCGGCCTCGGCGAGGAGCTGGCGGGTCGCCCGGGTCTGCGGGTGCTTCTTGAGCGCTGCGATCTGCTGCTCGTTCGCGGCAACCAGCTTGGCGGCCTCGCCGTCGGTGTAGAACTCGGGGAGGCTGGCGACCACGAGGACGGCGCCGGTGATCCAGCGCGGGTGCGGCCTGACGAAGTATGTCGCGATCTCCCCGGCGAGGGAGTGGGAGACCAGGACCACGTTCTTGGTGACTCCCAGCTGCGTCAGGCCGGCCGCGAGGTCGGAGGCGGCGTTCTGTGCCCTCCATGGCCCGGGTACGTCGCTGCTCCTGCCTTCCCCGGTGCGGTCGTAGGTGATGATCTCGGACCCGGTCTGCTTCGCGAGGACGGGCACGATCTTCTTCCAGTACGACGCGTCGAGACCTCCGCCGGCGTCGAGGACGATGGCCGGGCCGTGGCCAGGCGTCACGTAGAACGCCAGCTTGTGACCGTGGTTGGTGATCATGTGCAGTGAGGGCTGGGCGACGGTCGTTGCCGTTGGGGACGCCGAGGATGCCGTTGCACTGGTTCGGGACACGGTTGTAGCCGGTTGCGCGTTCTTTGCAGTGGCTGCGTCGCAGGCGGTGAGGCCACAGGCGGCGACTGCGATGGAGGCCAGGGCGAGCGTCGCGTGCCGTCGTCACCGACGCCGTGCGGTGGCTGGGCATGGGGGTTCCTTCCGCGAGAGTGGAGGAGGAGGTTCAGGCCGACCGTCGGCGACTGTCGGCGGTCACGTAATTCGGCTCTGTCGCGGATCTTGTGACGACACCCGCCTGAACTGGGCATCTACCAGGTGTGCGGTTCAGGAGGTTTGGGGCGGTTGCTACCGCATTTAGCAGGTGTGGTGGTCGAGTCGATCGAGCGTGCGGCCGGAACGGTCACGTTCTGCGCTCACTCCGCAGTGCCGACGGCGAGGTGCCCAAGATGCGGGGTGGTGTCGTGGCGTGTGCACGGCCGGTACGCGCGCCGGCTCGCTGACGCGCCCGTCGGCGGAGCCCCGGCTGTGATCGAACTCGTGGTGCGCCGGTTCAAGTGCCTCAATTCGCAGTGTCCGGCAGTGACGTTCGCCGAGCAGATCGAAGGACTGACCAGCCCGCATGCCCGGTACACGCCGCTGCTGCGCACGCTGCTCACCTCGATCGCCGCGTGTCTGGCGGGTCGGCCGGGTGCGCGGCTCGCAGCCATGCTGAGCATCCGCGTCGCCAAGGACAAGCTCCTTGAACTCCTCCGCGGATTACCGGAGTTACCACAGATCAACGTGCGGGTCCTCGGGGTCGACGACTTCGCGTTGCGCAAGGGCGAGTCCTACGCCACGATCCTGGTGGACCTGGAAACGCGGCGCCCGGCCGACGTGCTGCCCGGCCGGGATGCCGAGCCGCTGGCCACCTTGCTGCGTGACCATCCCGAGGTTGAAGTGATCTGCCGCGACCGAGGCCCTCCCCGCATGGATGGACCGGGTCAAGGCCGACGACCTGCCCGCCCTGCACTCACTGGTCAACGGCTTCCACCGCGACCTCGACGCCGTCACCGCCGCCTTCGCCACCTCCTGGAGCTCTGGCCAGGTCGAAGGTCATGTCACGAGAGCCAAGCTCCTCAAGCGCATGGGCTTCGGCCGCGCGCACCTCCCGCTTCTCCGCAAACGCATCCTTCACAGCACATGACACCGCAGTCGTCACAAGATCCGCGACAGAGCCGAATTACGTGACCGCCGACAAACTGACGGCTCCACCGCCGACTGGCCCTGCCACGGCGAAGTCATCCTCAACCTCCCCGCCCAGGCCGTGGCCCCCTTCGAGCATGACCGAATCGTCGAAGAACTCGGCCCCGACCGCTGCCGCCTCACCCTCGGCTCCTGGTCATGGACCAGCCTCGCCGCCGCCATCGGCCGCTTCGACACCGGCATCCAAGTCATCGGCCCACCCCAACTGGCCACTGCGTTCGCCGAACTCGCCACGCCCTACGCCAACGCCGCACGGCCGTCATCGACCCTGCCGACGACACCTACCGGCGGCTGATGCACAAGCAGCTCACCGTCCAGGAGTCGAGCCGGAAGCTGCCACGCGACATCTGCCATGGCAAGAAGGGCACCATCCACCAGGCATACCGGGATGGGATGGAAGACAACTCGGCGCGCTCGGCCTGGCCCTGAACGCCATGGTGCTCTGCACGACGCTGGGGCCCCTGTCGGCCGCATATCGCCACCCCGCCACAGCACGGCATGAAAGAAGCGACGCGATGATCGCCACCGACCCCTTCGCCCGGCTCCCCGAGGCGGCTTCCCTTCACCGTCATCAGCGCCACCGTCACTGACGGCGCGGCCGGATCGCCCGAGCAGTTCTCCGGGATCTTCGGCGTCCCGGGCGGGAAGGATGTCTCCCCGTAGCTTTCCTGGAGCGGTGCCCTGGAAGGCACCAAGAGCTACGCCGTCACCGTCTACGACCCCGACGCCCCCACCGGGTCGGGGTTCTGGCACTGGGCGGTCGCCGACATCCCCGCCATCGTCACCGCTCCGCCCGAGGGCGTCGGTGACGACACCGGCTCGGGTCTGCCCGAGGGTGCCTTCCAGCTGCCCCACGACGCCCGCGCCGCCCGTTTCATCGGCGCCGCCTTGTCGGCCGGGTACCGGAGCACGGTCTGCGAGCTTCTCCACGTTCGGCTTCGCCCGCTCGCCGACCCGCCCGTCAGCTGGCCGATCCAGCTGCCCGACAGTGCCTGAGCCCGGTTCACGGGGCTGGGCACCGGTATCTGGGGGCGAGTTCGGCATGGTTGCCCTGGAGCAGCAGGGTGGGTTCGGTGTCTGTCCAGCGTCGGATCACGTCGCGGTCCTCGATGCCGGGAACGCACAGCACTTCGCCCTGCCGGTGGGCCGTGAGCAGGGATTGGGCGACGTCGGGGGCGGGCATGGCCCGCGGGTCGCCCTGGTTGGCGCCGCCGGACCATTCCGTGTCGACCAGGCCCGGGCACACGACGGTGGCACTCACCCCGGTCTCGCGCAGTTCGCCTGCGAGGCTTCGGGTGAAGCCCACGACGGCGGACTTCGCGGCCACGTAGAGGGTGCGCGGGAAGCCCATGTCGAGGCCGGCGCTGAAGGCCAGCAGGGAAGCGACGGTGATGATGCCGCCGGAGCCCGTGTGCAGCATCGCCGGGAGTACCGCCCGGGTGAGGGTGATGTGCGCTGTGGCGTTGAGCCTCCACAGGTGGTCGACGTCGTCGGGGGTGAGGTCGGCCAGCGGCGTGTAAGCGCTGGTACCGGCGTTGGAGACCAGCAGGTCCACCGGGCCGTCCTGGGCGCGGTCCGCCACGGTGCGCAGGCCCTGATGGTCGGCCAGGTCAGCGGCCAGGATTTCGACTCGGCTTCCCGCCTGGCGCAAGGACTCGGCCTCGGCGGCCAGTTGGTCCTCGCGGCGGGCCACCAGGATCAGGTCGTAGCCCTGTGCTGCGAGCAGCCGGGCTGTGGCGGCGCCGATGCCGCTGCTGGCTCCGGTGACCAGCGCGGTGGGCCGGCCGATCATGCCACGACCTGCGTCGGCGAGGCGGCCGGGTCCAGACGGTCGCGCAGGAAGGCCGCGGCGCGGTCGAGTGCCGCGGCAGCCTCGTCCAGGACGGCGGCGAACGCCTGGAAGACGTGCGGTGCCCCGGCCACGACGTCGAGGATGACGTCGACGTCGCTGTCGGCGGCACGCGCGGCCAGGCGCACCGCGTCGTCGAGCAGGACCTCGTGGCTGCCAGCCTGGACGAGCATCGGCGGCAGGCCGCGCAGGTCGGCGAGGGCAGGGCTGGCCAGCTCGCCGCGCGGGTCGACGTCGCCCAGGTAGTCCGCGGCTCGAACGCGCAGGGCGGTGGCGGTCATCGACGGGTCGACCTCGGCCTTGGACTCCAGGCTGCGGCCGGACTGGGTCAGATCCACCCACGGTGACAGCAGCAGGGCCGCGGCGGGTTGCGGCAGCCCTGCGCGCCGGGCGGCCAGCAGGGTTGCCATCGCCAGACCGGCCCCGGCCGACTCCCCCGCGACCGCGATCCGCAACGGCTCGCCTCCGGCGTCCAGCAATGCACGGTAGGCCGTGAGGGCGTCGTCGACGGCAGCCGGGTAGCGGTGCTCGGGGGTGAGCCGGTAGTCGACGGAGATGACCTCGGCGGCGGTGCGGCGAGCGAGGTTGGCGACCAGGTTGAGGCTGGTCTCCGGGGAGCCGACGGCGTAGCAGCCGCCGTGGAAGTGCACGATGGTGGCGGCTGGGACCGTCCCCTCGATACGCACCCGCAGTGCGGGGACTCCGCCGAGTGCGGTCGGCTCGGTTTGCACGTCGGCGGGTACCGGAGCGGCGGTGAGCATGGCGCGGTACACCGGACGCATCTTCAGCGGATCCTGTGCCAGGTCGAGCGACGCGCCGCGCAGCAGGGCAGTGACCTTGTCCATCTGGATGGTGCTCATGGCTGTCGTCCTCAGTGTTGGAAGCCAGAGTTCGTTAGAGCTAAGATCTTAAGAACTATGAACCATGACGGCAAGGCATTGAGGAGCGGATCGGTGAACAACGAGGACTTCCTGCGGCTTGTGGTGCGCGCCCAGATCCAGCTGTGGAACGAAGCAGACACCGCCCTGCGCACGACCCATGACCTGCCGCTCGCCCACTACCTGCCGATGCGCGTCATCGCCCAGACCCCCCACTGCCGTGTCCAGGACATCGCCGACCAACTCGCCATCACCAGCGGCGGTGCCAGCCAAGCCGTGGACCGGATCGAAAAGGCCGGCCACGTCCAGCGCCAGCCTCACCCCACCAACCGGCGCTCCTCCATCGTGGAACTCACCGCACAGGGACGCGCGCTCCTGGACGCCGCCGCCACCACCCTCGACCAGGAGATCGAACACCGCCTGGCCTCGCTGTCGCCGGCCGCCCGCAACCAGATCACCGACAGCCTCACCACGCTGCTCACCGAGCACCGATGAAGCTGACCCCACAGATCCCGCGCCAGGTCCGGTACCGACCCGGTCTCGTCGAAGGAAGCCTCACAGGCACCGGACTCACCGCTTGATCGGCAAGAGTTGTCTGGACGAGCGGAGGTGCTTGCAGCCATGCAGACTCGGCTAAGGGCTGGGATCAGAATGAGGTGTTCGCGGCTGGGGGAATGACGGGCTGTCAGTTCGTTGTGCGTGCCAGGCAGGGGGCGGGTGCGGCCGAGACGCGTGGTGGGAGCAAGCCGTGGCTGGTCCAGGACGGGCTGTGGGAGCGAATCGAGCCGCTGCTGCCGGTGGTCGAGCGGTGTTTTCGGTATCCGGGGCGGCGGCGGATCGATGACCGCCGGGTGCTGTGCGGGATCCAGTTCGTGCTGTACACCGGCATCGCGTGGCGGCACCTGCCGCAGGAGTTCGGCTTCGGCTCGGGGATGAGCTGCTGGCGGCGGCTGCGGGACTGGAACGAGGCCGGGGTGTCGCAGCGCCTGCACGAGTTGCTGCGCGCCGAACTACGTTCGGCCGGGATGCTGCACTTCTCCCGGGCCGCCGTCGGCACTTCGCACGTACGCGCACTGATACGCGCGCTGAAGGGCGGGCCGGCCACCGGACGCTCCCCGGTGGACCGGGGCAAGACCGGCAGCAGGCACCACGTGATTGTCGAGGCACATGGCATCCCTCTGGCGGTGACCTTGACCGGCGGAAACCGCAACGACGTCACCCAGCTGATCCCGCTGATCCAGGCCGTTCCACCGATCCACGGCAGGTGCGGCCAACTGCTGCGTCGTCCCCGGCGCCTCTACGCCGACCGCGGCTACGGCCATGACGTGCACCGTGACCGGGTCCGCCGGTTGGAAATCATCTCAATCATCGCTCGACGCGGCACCGGGCACGGCTCCGGTCTCGGAATCCACCGCTGGGGCGTGGAGGGCGCGCTCGCGTTGCTGTACTGGTTCCGGCGCCTGCGTAGCCGCTGGGAGATTCGCGACGACATCCACCAAGCCTTCGTCACCCTGGGCTGCGCCATCATCTGCTGGCGTCGGCTGAAGACCTCACTGTGATCCCGGTCCTTGGGGCGGGGTGTCGCTGTCGCTGTCGAAGTCGGGTACGTCAGTGAACAGCAGGTGCTCGGCGCCGTGTTCGAAGACCTTGGCCGTCTCGGTGGAGCGGAGGAGCATGGTCTTCTCGTAGGTGCGGATGGCGTCGTCGACGGTGGCGGCGTTGGCAAGGGCGAGGGCGAGTTCGCTGGCGTCGAGCATGGCGAGGTTGACGCCGACGCCGAGCGGGGGCATGAGGTGGGCGGCGTCGCCGAGCAGGGTCACCGTCGGGTTGTGTTCCCAGGTGTGCGGGACCGGGAGGGCGAAGAGCGGGCGGTCGACGTAGGGGCCGTCGTTTTCGGTGATCATCTGGCGCATGCGGGGCGACCAGTGGGCGTACTCGTCGCAGAGCACGGTGCGGATGCCGTGGGTGTCGTTGGTGGTCAGGCCGCTCGCACTGATCCAGTCGACCGGGACCCGTTGGATGATGTAGACGCGGATGTGGTCTCCGCTGTTGCGCTGGGCGAACAGGCCACGCTTGCCGTCGGCTGCGTGGGCGCTTCCCCAACCGACCAGCTCGGCAATATCGGGGTGCCGGTTGTCGACGTCGGAGAACCATGCCTCCAGGAAGCTCACCCCGGTGTACTGGGGGACGGCGGGGGACACGGCCGGGCGTACCCGGGAGAAGGCGCCGTCGGCGCCGATGACCAGATCGGTCTCGATGGTCGTGCCGTCGGCGAAGCGCAACTGCCGCGGCCCGTCGGTGGGCCCGCTGATCGTGTCGAGGGCGCGGCCCCAGTGCACGGTTCCCGGGTGCAGGGAGTCGAGGAGCAGGCTGCGCAGCTGGCCGCGGTCAATTTCCGGTTTGAAGAGCTCGTCGGTCTCCGGGACTTTGTGGAAGGTGATCTGGCCAGTGGGGTCCATCTGGCGCATTTCTTGCCCTTCGGGACGGGCCAGCTGGAAGAACTCGTCGAGCAGGCCGGCTTCGCGCAGGGCGATTTGACCGTTGTCGGCGTGCAGGTCGAGGGTTCCGCCCTGGTTGCGTGCGTCGGGGCTCGGATCGCGGTCGTAGACGGTGACCGCGATGCCGCGCTGCTGGAGGATGCGGGCGCAGGTCAGGCCGCCGGGTCCGGCGCCGATGATGCTGATGCCGGCGCGGGCGGGCTCTGGGGAGTTCATGGTTGTTCCTTTCAGTCGACGAAGAGGGGGCATCGGGCGAGCAGGCCAGGGCGTTCCGGGTCGACCTCGGTCTCGGACGGGCCCCGCAGCGGGGGTGCCCTTGATGAACGAGACGGCGACCAACTGTGCGGCGCAGGTGATCTGCATGCCGGCGAGGATGTGCCGCTCGACTAACAGCCACACCCACAAAAGCAGATCAAATACAAAAGTGCAACGAGTCAACTTTTCTAAGGGTTCGACTATCGGATACGCTCAAGTCATGACCGTTCCCCCCGTCGGCCGCCGCGAACGCAAGAAGGCGGCCACCCGACAGGCGATCGCCGACGCCGCGCTACAGCTCTTCCTGGAGCGCGGTTACGATCAGGTGGGCATCCGTGACATCGCCGACGCCGCCGACGTGTCGACCGCTACGGTGTTCAAGCACTTCAGCGGCAAGGAAGCGCTGGTATTCGACGAGGACGAGGACCGGGAGTCAGAACTGACCGCCGCGGTGCGGCAGCGGGCATCCGGCCAGAGCATCCTCGATGCCCTCCGACAGTACGTCCTCGACACCTGGCTGCCGATCGCGGCGCATCCACAGATGGCCGAGTTCACCAACCTGGTCGACTCAACGCCGGCGCTACGCGAGTACGCCGAACGCATGTGGACCCGGCACACCGACGGCCTCAGTGCAGCCATCGCCGACGAGATCGGCGTGGACCACGACAACCTCGCATGTGCAGCTCTTGCTCGATTCGTACTCCAGATCCCGGTTCTCGCTCGCGGCCGGCAGGACCGCCGGGCCGCCGTCGAGGAAATCTTCGACATCCTCACCCAGGGCTGGGAACCGCCAAGCAAGCCGCCCGCGCCGTAGCGCCTGGGCTGTTTGCTGAGCCCGCCCGCCCCCGCCGCGCGTCTTGGCCGCACCCACCCCTGCCTGGCAACGAGAACTGGCAGCCCGTCATTGACGAGCGGCGAGCGCACCTCATTCTGATCCCAGTCCTGAGCTGGCATCACCGGCAGGCGCCAGCGTTGCTGATATCGGTCCTACTCGTATGCCCAAGCTCGCCCGGTCTGCCGGTACTCCTCCACGGGGATCGGATCGACCCCGGGCAGCATGTGGGCCGTGTAGAGAACTCCGCCGAGGTGGTCGATTTCGTGGTGGATGAGACGGGCTAGTCCGCGTTCGTACTCGGTCGTCGTGGTCTCGCCGGTCAGGGAGGTGGCCTCCACCGTGATCTTCAGTGGACGGGGGACCAAGCCGCGGACGTCGAAGAAGCCACCGGCGCGGTGGCAGAAGTCCTCGGCGGGACGATGCGACACGACCTTGACACGGTCGAGCCCGGCGGCACGGGCCTCGGACTGCATGTGCGCGACGAGCAGTCGTCCA
>NZ_JBEOZU010000150.1:0-13245 GCF_040298185.1 Streptomyces sp. NPDC001634
GGACCCTAGACAAGTCCCATCGTTGCAGGTCAGGAGCACTCTTCGCGTTTCTGATCACCCACTGGACGCCCCGCCGTGTGAAAGCGCGAGGTTAATCGCCCAAACCTTGTCCGGGGGGAATCTAAGCCGCCTGGCCTCTTCCTGGGCTGCGAAGAGGGGTCGCAGGCCAATCCATGCGTCAGCGGGATCGAAGCGGCACACGGACCACGGCTGATCCGCGCTACGCGGATACAAGTGGCAGACGACCTCTCGGCGGGCGGTACGTAGTCGGGGGCGGAGTGCAGGCGTTCTTCGAGACGGCGCTGCGCGTCGTACGCGCGGCCGCATCGTGGGTGGTGGTCGTGGTGCGGGTGGCGGTACTGCCGTCAGCCGGGGCAGTGCCGGACGTGCTCTGCGACGAGCAGGGGACGGCCGAGTTCTCTGTCTGCTGCCCGCGCCGATAACGGCGGAGGATCTCCCGCCCGCTCTGAGGCCGTTCCACGAGGGTCTCCACAAGCCGGCCGTGTCCTTCTTCAGCTCCTCGCTCGCGCAGTACGTCGAGACGGCCTGGCGTTGGCACGCGGCCCTGGTAGTTCTGCGGGACGCGAACGAACCCGCGGATACGGCCTCCCCGGAGGAGTTCGACCGCCACTACGGCCTGCTCTACGGGTGCGTCGACCTGATCCTCGACGCGGTCCGTCGCATCGACCCGGCCGTTGCCGCGGAAGAGCCACACGCGACCTGGATCGAGCTGATTCGTGAGAACTCGTTCTCACCGTAGGAAACGGCGTGGCCGTCGTTGCCCCCGCGCCGAAGCCGTCCTGGTCGCGGTGCCTCCCGGCGGTCCGGGTATTTCTTGTCTCTACTATCTTCGGATCATGTCGAATCGAGCGGCGGCTGCCGGGGTCGGTCTTGCGCGGGTGATGGCGCATTGTGGGGGCAGCTCCACGGCGGCCGTGCACTACGTGGCCGGCGCTATCGCCTCCGCACCTGAGGACCCGGAGCCCTACGCGGTGCTCGCTGAACTGTGGGAGGAACAGCGGGCCGACCTGGCCGAGCTCCTTCAAGGCACTGGCTCCCTGAGGACGGTGCTGGCGCAGTCGTACGTCAGCTTCCTCGAGAACGACATGGACGGCGCGGTGATGGCGATCGGCGCGGTCACGGGCGTGCAGCCCACCATTGCCTGGGCCAACGCCCCCTGGTTCAGCGATAAACGGTTCCTGGGCACAGTGACTGCCGACGCGCTGGCCGAGGCCGCCATGCGGACGATGGACTACGACCATGCTTTGGACACCCCCAGCACGCGGGAGGGTCTCCGTCCCTGGTTCCATGCGATCGACGTCGTCTGTTCCCGCGAGCCGGTACCTGAGGCGATGGCCAAGATGGCCATCTTCCTGCGGGCCTGCGGTCTCACCGATGCGTCGTTCGGCCTCTGCGACCGGGCGGATTCCATTGAGCGGATCATGTTGACAGAAGTCGTCCGGGCGGGGACGTGGCGCAAGCTCGGGGACCCTGGGCAGACCGCGGCGGCGTTCGAGCGCGCTCTCACTCTGGACCCGACCAACTGGTCGCTGTATCTAGACCTGGCCGACCTACGCGCCGAACAAGGCGACTTCACCACCGCGGTCCAACTCATAAGCCAGGGGCTGGAGCACGAACCGACCGAAGTCACGCTTCGCGCGGCCGGGGCCGCCTACCGGACCCGGATCACGGGCTCGCCCGACGACCTGCGTGAACTTATCGGATTGGCGCCGCACCTGCCGAACGGCCCGTACCGGGGACTGCTCATCGATCGCGCCTGTTCCGGCCCCGCCCTGCCCGCCGAACTAATCGCCGAGGCCCGCCGCTTCCAGAACACCTGACACGGGCTCCAGCCCGTCACGGAGGTGGTGTTGTCAGTGGGACCGGTGAGTATGGTGTAATGACTCACGCCATACCTGTGCCGCTGCCGTCCGCGCTCGTCGATCACCACGCTGTCGACCTGGAACGCAAGTACACCGACGGCTGGGGCCTGAAGGTCAACGACGTCGCCACCGCGCCCTCCGGCGAGATCTACGCCCTCTACAGCGTCCACCGCCACACCTACGGCATAGCGGACGACGAAGCAGACCCGGCGAAGGTGCACTTCGGCTACTCGCTGCTGACCAGGTACGCCCCCGACGGCACGCTGCTCGCCGTCGCGGTCTCGGGGCAGGACGAGTATTACCTGCGCCAGGACACCACGCTCGGCGGCCCCACGACGGGGCTGGGCAAGGACCTGTGGTGGGCCAAGGGACTGTGCGTCCTGCCCGACGGAACGATCGCAGCCACCGGGTCCGGAGACCACACCCATCTGGTCACCGCGGACCTCACGGCGGTGACCGCGCACCACGGCATGCCCCACCGAAGGTACGACGACGGCCAGCGCGACCCGTTCGCCACCTGGATCAGCACGACTCCCGCCGGCCGCCTGCTGTGCACGACCGGCGAGTACGGGCTCTACAACTACGCCAACCTGATCGACAACATCGTGTCGATCACCGACCAGCCCCTCACCCCCGACTCGAAGCCGACGCTGCGGGCCCTGACATCCATGGAAGCAGAACCCGTCAAGCACACCGAAGCCGACCTGCGGCCGGACGTCCTGTTCAATGGCGAGCCGGTCGGCATGGACCACCGGCCGCGGCCCTCGCTGACCGAGCACCTCACCGAGCTCGAACAGACCGCGCGGCAGTGGGACTGGCACGACGCCCGGCTCGGCCGGCCCGCGGTGGTGCGGGAGGACCTGTTCGTCGTCCCCGTCTACGGGCACATCTACCGGGGCGGCAGCCGCGGCCAGCGGTTTGCCTTCGTCCTGATCAGCGACAAGGGCGAGATCGTAGGCCAGCTCGGCGGCATGCACCTGTACCGCGACAGCCCCTTCACCGGCTTGTGCTTCGAGATCGCCGCCGACCCCGCACGCGAGCGGATCTACCACCTCAACCGGTACGGGCTGTTCGCCTGGACGGCCACGGGAGTCCGAGCCCAACGCCTCGACCTGGAAGACAAGCGGTACAAGCCGCTCAAGCATTTCACGCTCGTGGACTGCACCCCCGCGGGCGAGCTGATCCTCGTGCACCGCACGCAGCACCTGCTGCTCCGCATCCCGTGCCCCGCTTCCCTCGGTGACCTCGGCCAGGTGGTGGAGGACGCGGTGCGCTCCTACTCCAAGCAGCGCACCGCTCTCAAGAAGCAGTGGCAGCCGGTGAATTGGCACTGGGTCGACAGTACGGCTCCGGTGCACCGCCTCTGACCGCGTGGCCAATTCCGGTCCCGGAAGTTCGTCCGGGCCCTCGACCACCACCGGATGGTCGGATCGATAGGAAGAGTCGGGGCGGCTGGCGACAACGCGGCCATGGAATCCTTCTTCAGCCTGCTGCAGAAGAACGTCCTCGACCGCCGGACCTGGGCCACCCGTGAAGAACTGCGGATCGCGATCGTGTCCTGGATCGAGAGGACCTACCACCGGCGCCGCAGACAAGCCGCACTCGGCCGGATGACACCCGTCGAATTCGCGGCCGTCATGACCACACCGGCCCTCCAAGCCGCGTGACCGAACCTGTCACCCAAACCTGCATCAGACCCGTTGCTGAGAAAACGACTTGATTGGGTGAACAGGACAAACACGCGCCGGTGCGATGGCAAAGATCAGCTGCTGAGTCCCTATTACTCCACGTCAGCACGAGTCGGCCGACCCACAGTCCCGGGCGCCATCAGCCCATGTCGAAGACCCCGTCCCGCCGCTCCACCGCTTCCCTACCGCGTACGTCCCACCCGCTGCCGACGACGATCTGGTTCCCCGGCCCGGACGAGCCCAAAGCCGCTCCCATCCCTGGCGCGGTGCTGCCCGCCTGGGCGATCGACAAGATCCGCACCGAGTTCGTCGGACGCCCCGGCCACCTGCCCGCCCCGCTGCTCAAGATCGCGATCCGGGACACGGCGCCCGGCATGGACGCCCGCATCCCCTGCACGGACTTCGCCGCCGCAGCCGACGGTGACTCGGACAGGCCGTCCATCCTGCTCGCCGAGCTGCACCCCGACGCCCTCCCGGCGACCGCCCATGACCTGCCGGCCGGTGGAAGCGAGATGCCCGGCGCGCTGGAGGATGGCTGGCCTGGCTTCTTCCACCGCGCCCACCGGCTCCTCCCCGCAGGCGGTTTCCTGCTGCTGGCCACCCGGCAGCGCCGCGACTGCGGGCGCCTCACCGACCCGCTCGGCGCGCTCATCGCAGGCGCCCGCACCGCCGGCTTCCGCTACCTCCAGCACATCGTGGTCGTCTACGGCCACCCGGTCGGCGACCGCCTCGTTCCTGCGCTGCCCTCGGACGCGTCCCGTGGAGTCGCGTACTGCGACCTGATCGCACTGTCCGCGATCACCCACGTCTAGGCCGAGGAACAGGAGAGCCGCCATGCCGTCCCCCCTCTCGGCGTGGAACACCGCCCCGACCTCCGCCCCCGCCCAGCGCAAGGGCCGCTACGTACCCGGCTCCGCCGCCCACCCCGCCAAGATGCTCCCTGCCATCGCCGCCCACGCCATCACCACCTACACCCGCCCCGGCGAACTGGTCCTGGACCCCATGTGCGGCATCGGCACCACCCTCGTCGAGGCCATCCGCCTCGGCCGTCACGCCCTCGGCACCGAGTACGAACCGCGCTGGTCCGACCTGGCCCGCGCCAACGTCACCCACACCATGCGGACGACAGAACGCGGCAGCGGACAGGTCGCATGCGGCGACGCCCGTCACCTGACCGACCTCATCGGCGAACGCCAGCACGGCAAGGTCGCCCTCGTCGTCACCTCACCGCCGTAGGGGAACTCGGTGCACGGACAGGTCCGCTCCACCCGCGAGACCGGCGAACGCGGCGTGGTCAAGAAGGACTACCGCTACAGCCACGACACCTCCAATCTCGCCCACGTCTCCACCGACCGGCTTGTGGAGGCCTTCACCGAGATCCTCACCCCGTGCCGACGCGTCCTTCGCCCCGGCGGCACTGTGGTCGTCACCACCCGCCCCTGGCGTGAGGGCGGCGAACTCATCGACCTGCCCTCCGCCGTCCTCGGCGCTGGCCAGGCCGCTGGACTGACCCCCACCGAACGCTGCGTCGCCCTCCTTGCAGGCATCCGCGACAGCCGCCTGATCACCCGCCCGTCGTTCTTCCAGATGAAGAACGTCCGTGACGCCCGCCGCCAGGGCATCCCCCTCGCGGTCGTGCAGCACGAGGACGTGCTCGTCTTCACCCGGCCCGGCATGTGCTCGAGTTTGCAGGAACCCAGGCGCGGTTCGGACGAACCCAGGCATTCACAGTACTTTCGCCCGCGGACGGCTCGTAGCCGCCGAGCACACCACGGTGCTGACGCCCGACAAGCCACGCACGTCGTGGACGTCCGACTCGGCAGGCACTCCGTCTCTTGATCCACTGCCGCGCTGCGGCACCGGAGCGGAGGGGCGGCGGGACCCTGTAGCGCGTCAACATGCCAGATCACGGGCTTGACGACGTGCCCGAGGCGGAGCGTCCATGGTCGATGTCCGGCGCGGCAGCCGGGTCCGCAACGTGTCGTGCACCGCTGTCCACAGGTCCGATTACGAAGGGGGACCACCCATGCACCTGCACAGGGCGGCGGTGCGCGCATGACGCGAGGCGGAAGCAACCGGCTGCTGACCGTGGAAGAGGTCGCGGCGTGGCTCAGATTCAGTGAGGCCACCGTCAGGAACAAGTACCGCGCCTGGGGGATCAAGCCCCAGAAGGTCGGACGCCTCCTCAGGTTCCGCGAGCGCGACATCGCCAACTACCTGGACGAGCACTACGGGTGAGACCGGATGCCCGCAGTGAGCGAGGAGTGAGGCCCGTTGGCCACCGTCTACCAGAGATGCAAAAGCGACAAGCGGAGCGTCAACTACCCCTGCATCATGCCCCGGTGCGGACACGCATGGACGGTCCGCTACCGCAAACCCAGCGGAGCCGAACGCCAGCAGAGCTTCGAGAAGAAGCCCCAGGCGGACGCCTTCGCCGCCAAGCTGGAGCACGACAAGTACGAAGGGCTCTACCTCGACCCCAGACGCGGCGAGATCACCCTTGCTGCCTACTGCGCCGAGTGGCTTGAGCGCCAGGTCATCGCCGAGACCACGTACCGCAACTACGAGAGCTTCATCCGGATCCACCTGGTCCCCTGCCTCGGTGGCAAGGCGGTCGCGGGTGTCCAGCACAAGGACATCGAGGCCTTCGTCGCAGCCGTGAGCAAGAAGCTCGCCGCCAGCACCGTGTGCGACCGGATGAAACTGGTCACCCACATCTTCCAGACCGCGGTGGAGGAGAAGCGACGGGCAGACGACCCCACCGACGCGGTCAAACTCCCCCGACGCGCGGCGCACGCGGTCGACGAGGACGAGATCCCGACCCTGCACGAGGTCGATCTCATCGCCAAGCAGATCTCCCCTCAGTACCGGCTGACCGTGTATCTGCAGGCCGGGGCCGGACTGCGTATCAGCGAGACACTCGCCTTCACCGCCGACTGTCTCCGGTCCGACTTCCTCCGTGTACGCCGGCAAGTCAGCGCCAAGGCGCACCGCGACGACTGCGAGACCCGGTTTGTCCCGCTCAAGCACCGGGCTGAGGGCGAGTACCGGGACGTTCCCCTCCCTCCGTTCCTTGCCGAAGAGATCGACGCGCATCTACGGGAGTGGGGCACCGTGACAACGTCCGGCCTGGAGGTGCTGTTCGCGCCGAGGGAGCGTGGAAAGGGCACCATGCCCACCGCGACGACGTACACGTACCACTTCAGAAAGGCGCTCAAGGACGCGGGCATCGTCAAGCCGGATGGGAGCCGGAGATACACACCGCATGGCCTGCGCCACTTCTTCGCCTCCACCGCCCTTGTCAGCGGCATCCCGATCCACGAGGTCTCCCGTTGGCTCGGCCACAAGTCGATCAAGACCACGGTGGACGTCTACGGACACCTCCTCCCCGCCTCCTGGGATCGCTGCCGGACCGTGATGCAGGCCGCCCTCCGCCCGGATTCACCTACGCTGTAGCAGGAGTCGGGAATCCCGTCGCTCATGGCGAGTGCGCTGGCCGGTCCGGGCTTGGACCGCTCGGTCCTCGGATGAGTTACGCGGATTCGTCGAAGCGAGGGTTCTCCTCCGCCGGGGCGTGCAGGGCGGGCTGCTCGATGCGGCCATCGCGCTGGTCTCCTTCAAGATCTTGGTGGTTGTCGAAGGATCAGCCGGTTGCCGTGCTCATACCCGGCACTCGCTCCGACGCCCGGCGAGCGCCCGGATCAGGTGGGACCCCATACCACCTTTC
This sequence comes from Streptomyces sp. NPDC001634, assembly GCF_040298185.1. NCBI lineage: Bacteria > Bacillati > Actinomycetota > Actinomycetes > Kitasatosporales > Streptomycetaceae > Streptomyces > Streptomyces sp. NPDC001634. The sequence goes on from NZ_JBEOZU010000150.1 coordinate 7,299, forward strand.
AGGACGCAACCCGTTAACCTCGCCTTCGCATGGGGGCATGGTGGCCAAGGGCTCGGGCACGGTGGTGACAGCGGGCTTCAACCGTCAAAGCCGTCCAGAGCCTGGGGCGTTCGGCCGGATGTCCCCCATGCCTTCCCACCGTGAAGGAGGAATGGGTGGCCCAACACACCCTGAGGAGCGGATGCATCGCGGTCGCCGCGACGTTCGCCCTCGCTTCGGGGGTCCTGCCGCTGGCGGCGGCGACGGCTTCGGCCGACACCCCCACCGAGACGGTCATACCGGCCGCTCTGCTCAGCAACCAGCCCAAGGACATCATCGTCTTCGCGGGCACCGGCGGTTTCCTGCACCAGAGCGGGAACCAGTCCGGCTTCGTCTGGACGAAGTACGCGGGCGGACCGGACACTCCGGTGCCCGGCGTCCGCAACAGCCCCCAGCCCGGCGTCGCGGGCGCGGGTTCCGATGTCGTGGCCACCGCGTCCGCCGACGGATACCAGCTGCGCGACATGGACTCCGGAACGACCACCACCATCACCCCCGGTGCCGGACAGAGTTACCTGGGAACGTTCGGCTCGCGCGTGCTGACCTTCACCAAGGCCGCAGACGGGTCCGTCGCGGGCTTTCATGTGCTCGGCACGGCGGACGGGCAGCAGATCGACACGCTGGTGACCGGCTGGCCTGCGGGCGCCACGCTGCAGGCCGTGGTGATGGCCGGGGACGCCGACTCGGTCGTGATCCGCTACATCGACAGCAGCAACGGCACCCCGCAGGGCCGAATGGCGCTGGTGGACCTGGCGACCGGTGCGGTCACGCCCGTGAACTCGGGACCGCTCGATTCCGGCACGCGCGTCGTGCTGTCCGGCAAGTACATCGCCTGGTATTCGATGACGGTGGTGCCCGCGAGCGGGACGGCCGGGCAGGTCTCCTTCATGACCCGCTCCGCTCCCGGCGGCACGGTGAGCACGGTTCAGGTCCCGCCGGCGCCGCTGGGCAGCGGCTACAGCAGTCTCCTGCGCTTTCTGGGCATCGTCGGCGACTCCCTGCTGATCACCTACTCCGAGTCGCACACCGGACCGCCCGCCGCGGACGACACACTCGGCTACCCGCTCTACACGATGCCGCTGTCCGGCTCCGCCACAGTGACCTCGGTTCTGGACCACGCCAGCATGAACATCGTCCGTCAGGAGCCGAACGGGGTCGTCGCCGTCGGCGGCCCGTCCGCCACCGACTGGGCGGCGCGCCTGTTCACTGCCGGGCCGGACGGTACCCCCGTGGGGACGGCCGTGGACTCCGACCCCGCCGTGCCCGCTCCCCTCGACGGGCTGGCCCTCGGCGGCGGGAAGCTGTTCATGATCCAGCGTCTGGCCGGTGGGGACTATGTCTACGACCGGACCGTCCAGCTGGGCTCGCCGAAGCCTTCCTACGGGCCCGAGCAGGGCTTCGGCGAGGCGTACGTGCCCAGCGACTGCGATACCGCGGCCGCCTGCAACCCGCCCATCGCCACCGGTGACGGAAACATCTCGCAGCTGTGGCCGAACGCCAACGCGCAGGGCGACGCCGTCACTGTGCAGTCTCCCGGCTACAGCCCGGTTCTGGTCACGTCGGGTGCCACCGGCGGCACTCTCGTCGACGCCGAGGGCCCCTATGTGGTCTACAACGGCGGCTCCACGAAGAGGCAGTACCTCGGTGACGCGTACGCGGGCGGCAACAGCCACGTGCTCTTCAGCCGCCCCGTCTCCGCCGCCGCGCTGTCCGGCTCCACGGTGTGGGTCCCCGGTGCCGCTGCGGGGACCCTGGTCCAGATCGACCTCACCACCCAGCGCACCGTCCAGAGCGTCGCGACCGGCGCGCTGTGCGTGCCCAGCGAGTTGCAGGCAGCCGCCCAGCACTGGGTGTACTGGTCGTGCGGGAGCTCGGGTCCGGCCGGCGTGTGGGACCTGGCCAGTGGCAAGGACGTTCCCGTGCCCGCCGGTCTGGCCCAGCTGGGCGATGGATTCGTCGTCGAGCATGACACGGCGGCGGGCAAGCTGACGCTCACCGACGTGCACACCAACACGGCCGCCACCACCGACCTGGCCGACCTGCCCGCCGGTGCCGTCGCCGACGACCGCAGGGTGACCTGGGCCGTCGACAAGTACCAGGGCAGCATCGCCTACCTGGACAGCGGCAAGAACATCCACCTCGTCGACCCGCACATCCCCGCCTCGACCCCCGCACCCGCCACAGGCGCCTTCATCTACCCCGGGCAGCACCTGTCCCCGGGCCACAGCCTGAGCAGCTCCACGATGACGCTGACCATGCAGACGGACGGCAACCTCGTGGCGTACCTGAAGACCGGCAAGGGCGCCGGCCAGGCGGTCTGGTCGACCGGGACGAACGGCAACCCGGGTGCGTACGCGGTGATGCAGACCGACGGCAACCTGGTCGTCTACAAGAGCGGCGGCGGCCCGGGACTGGGCGGCGCCCTGTGGTCGAGCCCGACGTACAACAACCCGGGCGCGTACGCCACCGTGCAGGACGACGGCAACCTCGTCGTCTACACGAAGGCGACCCACGAGCCGCTGTGGGCGAGCGGCACCAACGCCCGGCCGCAAACCATCAGCTCGGGCACCACCCTGAAACCGGGCTGGTGGACACAGAGCACCTACACCCGCCTGGTCATGCAGAGGGACGGCAACCTGGTGATGTACCGCCGACGAGACGGCGCCGCCATCTGGTCGAGCCAGAGCTACGGCCACTCGGACGCGTACGCGGTGATGCAGACGGACGGCAACTTCGTCGTCTACACGAGTAGCGGCGGGCCCGGCAAGGGCGGCGCCCTGTGGTCGACCGGCACCTACCGCAACTCCGGCGCATACGCGGTGATGCAGAACGACGGCAACCTGGTCGTCTACAAGAGCACCGGCGGCCCCGGCAAGGGCGGCGCCCTGTGGGCCAGCGGCACCACGACGACGGCACGGTGACCACGCCCTGACCCACGTCGCATTCAAGCATGGGGCCGCGGGCAACCGCGGCCCCGTTCGCGTCCGCAGCAGAATGGAAGATCCGTGCCAGACAGACGGGACACCCGGGTCAGGGCCAGCCACGGACTCCCGGGCCATCGCCGCGGCCTGCAGCATTCCTGCCTGCGCCGCGCACGGGACCTGCGCTTCGAAGGTCGGCGCAGGAGGGAACGGACTGGTGCGGGCACTCTTGGGTGCCCGACCCAGTCCGTGGTCGGTCTGGTGCGGTTACTGGTCGGTGTAGCGGCGGACGGGGGCGGCGAAGCCGCCGTCCCCGTTGCTGTCGGCGGTGAGGGTGAACACGGCGGGGGTCTGGGCGGCGTAGTAGTAGAGGGCGATGTCGCTCTTGCCGTCGCCGTTAAGTCGCCGGCGGTCATGAACTGGGTGTTGGGGCCCCAGTTGGTCTGTGACCACAGCACTGGGGGAGGAGAAACCTCACCTCACAGCCCCACCGCAAGCCCCGGCTGTGACAGTGCGTGAGGCAGATCACTCCGCATGTGTGGGCCCGGCCAGGCAGTGTCCTGGCGATCACGAGCGAAGTCAGATCGTGAGGGCTGCCGCGATGGCACATCCCGGGCGGTGGTTGATCACTGGTTGGTCAGCGAGTTCAGGAGTTCACGGCCGTGCTGCCACGAGCCGAGGCCGCTGGCGGAGTTGAGGTGTCCGCACGCGCCCGCGAGGTGCCATTGCGCTTCCCACCGTGCCGCGAAGCCGACGGCTGCCTCGGGGGTGCAGTACGGGTCGTCGGCGCTGCCCACCACCAGGGCCGGGCACGGCAACGGCTGTGCGGACACCTCGGTGAACGTCGCGGCCGCCTGGCGTGGGAACGCCGGCCCGTGCGGATCGGGCGGCGCAACCAGGAACGCGCCGCCTGTCGGACTCGATGGGTTCTTGGTCAGCCAGGTGGACGCAGCCCAGCAGCCCAGGCTGTGCGCTACCAGCACAGCATGGCTGTCCTGCCGGTAAGCGTCGTCGTATGCCTCCTGGATGGCGTCGACCCAGTCATCCAGGTCGGGGGCGGACCACGAGGCAGGGGAGATCCTCACCGCCGAGGTGCCCCACTGTCGCTCCCACAAGGTCTGCCAGTGCTGTCCGTCCGAGCCGTCGATGCCCGGGGCGATGACGTACACGGCCACTGTCCACCACCGTTTCACTCGTCGCTCCCTACGATCACGGGAGCACCTGGCGCAGATTCTGTTGGATGCATCAGGGCAGCGGCAGTGACGCAAGTGATCTCAAAGAAAATGGTGCGGACAACAATGGAATCACTCGACCGGACAGACCGAGACATCCTCGCCCTGCTCCAGACCGACGGGCGGCTGACCGGCGCGGAGGTAGGGCGCCGCGTCGGACTCTCGCAGCCCGCGGCCGGCGCACGCATCCAGCGGCTGGAGAAGAACGGCGTCATCACCGGCTACCGAGCCGTGGTCAACCCGGCAGCCCTCGGTCTGAACATTCACGCGGTCATCCGGCTGCGCACCACGCATGCCCAGCTCTCACGCGCCCTGGACTTCGCCTCCCGGACCCCCGAAATCGCCTCCACCCTCAGAGTCACCGGGGAAGACTGCCTCATCTTCGACGTCTACTGCCCACAGGCCGGACGACTCGAAGAGGTTGTCGACGCATTTGCCCGTTACGGCCCTGTCACCACATCCCTCGTGCTCCGCGCCTATCCCCCAAAGCCGCTGACCGACGCCACGTAATGGGGGAGTGCCCACCGATCGGTTCATCGGACGGCTGGGGGTGCCCGACGAGAAGACCCTCCGCGACATCGCGGCTGTGATCGATCTCCCCGCTTCATAGGACCGCTGCCGAATGATCATGCAGGACGGCCTGAGGCCGGACGCCCCTCCGGCCATGCGCCCCGGTGCTGTGCGGGCCCTTGTCCACCCTGCGGATCCAGCGTGAAGGGAGGCGCGGCTCCACCGATTCCGGCGGCTGGATCCTGGCTGGATCCGCTCCGATTCTCCGGCGTTTCCGCAGGCCAAAACGCTGCATCCAATGTTCCGGTTCAACGTTTAGTTGCCGCCGTGGCATCGGCGTAGCGATCTGGCAAATGTGCAGGTCGGTTGGGGTCGGCTCCGTTCGGGGTCGGCCCCGTTGCTGTATCCGGTGCTGGATCCGTGCTGGATCTGGCTGACAGTGCGTCAGCTGGTTTTTCGGCAGACCGGCTGCGGAATCCGTGGTCGACCGGCCGCGGCGGGGCGGCTGGCCGACGGTGGGGTGTCGGCACCGTTGTGGCCGTCGGTCGGGCCGCATGAACGGCGACGAGTTTCGTGGTGACTGCCGGAGATTATCGAGGCGTCGGCGCCAAGTGGTTGCTTACGGAGAAGATCTCCTGGAGCCGGGTCAACGTCTTCCCCCACCGCACCCTTCGGTGGGAGGGAATCGGCGGCTCCCAGCCGCAGACGTCAGGGAGCCTTCCGGTTCGCCCGCTCATGTAGTGCCGTGTAGAGCCGGAGCGCCTCGTCGGCGAGCTCCTTGTCCGAGCGCCCTGCCAGGATCCGCTCGTGGGTTGCACTTGCGGGGGAGTCTACGCGCCTTGAGGCGCTTGACCCTCTGTTCGGCATCCGTGAGCGAGGCTTCAGCCAAGGCAAGCGCGGGCCGGCGGCCGGATGCCTCGTCGATCTTCCGCTCAAGCCGAGCGGTTGCGGAGTCGAGTTGATCGAATCTTCGGCAACGCTCGCACACGAGGCCGCCAGATCTCTGGAGCCGGAAGAGGAACTGGTGGCAGGCGCTACACGGGGATGAGAGCGCGAAGAGCGCCAGTGGGACTCTGTTGCCGGATTCTGGAACTTGGCCGCCCGTTTGACGGACGTGGCGGACCTTGTTGTGCATCGGCCGGACTCCTCCCTAAGGGCTGTCCCGTAACCGCTGGTCATGCATCGCCAAGCCCCGCGCTGGCTTGCGAGCGCCAGGGTCGTCACTGGGTATCGATGCGCAGATCC
>NZ_JBEOZU010000151.1:0-12621 GCF_040298185.1 Streptomyces sp. NPDC001634
CCAGTACCGGGCCGACACCCTCGACGGCTTCATAGCGGGCACCGGCCTGACTCTCGACGAGCCAGCATCACCTTGACGAGCCGAAGTCAGTAACGCGACTGTCGACCCCCGGCCGGGTCGCCGATATTGTCGCGGCCGTGATCCGTAACGACGGCTCAAACCCGCTCGTGCACGCGACTCCGGTCATTCGTGCAGTCGACTACGGAATCGGACATCCGGATCGGCTACGCGCGCTGCTCGCCCCTCGGCCAGGAACTCGACTCGCAGCTCGATGCGCTCGCAGCCAAGAACATCCCCTGGGACAAGATCTTCGCCGAGAAGTCAGCACCCGGGTGCGCGTCCGCCCCCAGTTCGAGGCCGCGCTGGCCGCCGCCCGGAAGATCAAGGCGCACGCTCCACTGCCGGGTGATCCTCACGGTGCACGAGATGAAGCGCCTCGGCCTCGACGCCGCCGAACTCACCGCGCTCGCCGACCACCTGTCCGCCCACGGCCTGGTGCTGGAGATGCTCGCTGGACCCCTCTCAGGCACATACGACCCCAGCGGGCACGGCAGGCTACTGTTCGCGTTCTTCGCAGCGATGGCTGAGACCGAGCGGGAGAACATCCGGGAGTCCACGCTCGAAGGGCTCGACACCGCGGCCCGCAAGGGCAAGCACGGCGGCCGGCCGCCGGTCATCACCGACGACATGCTCCACACCGTCCGGCGCCGCCGGGCCAACGGCGAGTCCGTCGAGCAGATCCAGCCCGACCTGATCATCCCCACCGGCAAGCGCAAGGGACAGCACCCCTCGGTGGCCAGCATCTACCGGGCGCTCGCCGAACACGCCAAGCGCCAGGCGTACCCCGAGGCGGTCCGGCAGGCCCACACCGAATTCGCGCTGATGGACAAGCCGGGCAGGCTCATCTACCTCAGCCGCTCCATGCACCGCGGCGGCTCCACCGACCTGCGACGCCTCACCGACAGCACCGCCTCCTACTCCGACAGCAAGCTCTGGGTCACCACCCTCGCGCTCGCCCTGGCGTCCCGGTGGGCAGGAACCACCAGCCACGCGGTCGACCCGGGCTGGGTGCCGACCCGCATGGGCGGCGCCGGCGCACCGGACGACCTGACCGCCAGCCATCAGACACAGGTCTGGCTCGCCACCCACCACGACGTGACTCCGAGCACCGGCGGCTATTGGTATCACCAGCAGACCCAGGCACCTCACCCAGCGGCGCAAGACGAAGAGTTCCAGGCTCGTCTCATCCAAGTCCTGGAGAGCCAGACAGGCATCCCGCTCGGCCGACCACCCCCACTGGAGCGAGCCCCCGAGTGGCGGGGGACGCGGCGATCCGCCTCCTCGTCCACCTGGGACGGGATGTTTCTTACGTGGTCCCTTCGCAAGGGATCTGGCAGCGGGAGGGGCGAGCGGCCGACGAAGCGGCTGCTCGCCCCTGGGGTGGCGGTTCGGGTCAGGCGTCCAGGCGACGCTTGGCGAGCCAGGTGACGATCTCGGGGTCGTGGTGGTCGAAGAACAGGGAGCTGCTGGTGTCTGCGCACCGGTGCGCTTCGCCGGAGCCGGTGCACGCACCGGATGCCGGAACGTCCCGTGGGCTCACCGCTGGTGGTGGCGCAGGCGCGCGGACCCCCATGGGTTCGGTCGGCCGCTGGGGTACTGCCGTGAGCGGCGCCGGGGCGGTGGTCGTCGTCGCGCCCTACACCACGGAGTCGGTCGACGCGTTGCCTGACGCGCACGCCGAGGCCGACTGGGAGCAGCTGCGTTAGGACAAGGATCTCTGGCTGTCTCATGTGCCATCTGAGGGGACACCGGGAGAGGGGGGAGACCGTTAGGTTCCCTGACCTCTTGTTGTCTCAGAGGGAGTTGGGGTGGATCACTTCTTTGTGTCTCACGGCAAGGTGCGTCGGTTCTACGAGGCACCGTCGGGCGTCGATTTCGATGCGGTGGCGTACGTGCAGCGGCCCGGGGCGGTGAAGGAGGGCACGCCCTTCTTCGTTGATCTCGGCATGCGTCCGGCCGAGCCGTTGTGCTCGTTCTTCCTGGAGCTGTCGAAGTCGCTCAAGGAGAAATCGCTGGAGGACTACACGTACGACGCCTTGGACCTGGTCGACTTCCTTGGCCAACTCCCTCTGGCGACCGACCTGTTGTCGGCCACGGAAGACGATCTGGTGGCTTACCGGGAGGACTGCACCGGGCACCGTGAGGCGCCGGACAAGCCGGCCACATGGCGTAAGCGCCGGTCGCTGATCAACAACTTCTACGGCTGGGCCGTCGAGGCGAGGCTGCTCGATCAGCGGCCGTATTTTCGCCGCAGCAACGGGCGGGACGTGCTGGCCTGGGGCGCCACGACCGAGTTGGACGTGCGCCACCTGACCTTCCGGCAGTGGCGGTTCCTCAAGCAGGTGGGTCTGCGCGGCTGTCTCCCCGACGGGCTGGTCGATCCTGCTTTCCGGGGCCGCTCCCCGTTGCGCAACAGCGCGGCTGGCGAACTGGCGATCACTACGGGGATGCGGCTGCGCGAGTTCAGCTGCCTGCTCGATATCGAGGTTGGCCCGCCGCGTCGGGACGCCTCCCCGGCTGAGGTGATGTTGCAGGCCATCGCCAAGTTCGGGCTGCCGCGGGTGGTGGCCGTCCAGCACGCGACGCTGCGAGAGATCGATCTGTACCGCCGCACGGAGCGGGCCGCGATGGTGCGGTCTTCGGTGAAGGCCCTGTACCGGCGTCGGCATGAACTGTTCGTCGTCGACGACGTCGACCTGCGTCAGATGAAGCTGCGGGGCACCCTGCACGGGCGGCGCCGGACCTTCCGCGTCGAGGCGATGCCCGCCGAGATCCGCCGGGTTGCCGTTATCGAGGGCGACCTGGGCCTGGAGCCGATGGCCCTGTTCGTTGGCCGCGGCGGGCGGATGCTGTCCAAGCAGCGTTGGGAGCAGATCTTTGACGAGGCCCACCTGCGTAGCCTTCGGATCAGCGACGAGCAGGAGGCCGACGTGGTGATGCCGGCCCGGCTGCGGATCCACGACACGCGCCACACCTTCGCGGTCTACATGCTGCAGATGCTGACGCAGCTGGTCCTGCGGGAGGAGTCCGAGCGGCTGGCCGCCGGCGGGCACGGCGGCTACCTCGCCGATCATCTCTCGCGGATTCCGCTGCTCATTCTGCAGCGGTTGTTGGGACACCGGCGCCCAAGCTCCACGCTTCGGTATCTCACTTACATCCGTACCACGAACCTGCTGGTCAGCCAGGCGATCACGGAGTGGAACGACCAGGACAAGACCTACGCCGACTACGCGGCCGTGCTGGTCGGGGCGGGGGCGGCCTGATGGCCCGCCGGGGAGAACGCAAGGTCCGGGTCCGCGCCGAGGTCCCGCCGCCGAGGCCCGCTTTGGACCACACCGGGATCCGGGTTATCACCTCGGAACACCGGGGCCGGGTGAAGCGCCACAGCATCAATCCCGCGGACTACCGGTGCTCGGTGCTGGCGGCACAGCTCGCGGACGAGTGGGTGAAGATCACTCGCGCCCTGGGGATCGGCGACGGCGGCGCCAACTATGGCGGCGCTGTCAGGAAGCTCGCCGCCTTCACGGACGAGTACGTCCAGGCACTCGGCCTGGATCCGGCCCATGCCCGGCTGGACCGTGACGAGATCGACCTCGTCGAGGTGATCTACGCCTGGGAGGAGGCCCTGCGCGGGGAGTTTCCGCAGTCCAAGCACCCCTACACGCTGGTCAAGGCCCTGCTTGCCATGATCGAACAACGCGCCGCGTCTGGGGCCAGGGTCTGCGAGAACCTGAAGGCCCGTACCCAGGCGCCCACCGCCTTCCGCGCTCCACGGGGCAAGCCGCTGGATGAGTTCACCAACGCCGAGCGGATCGCCCTGCGGGACGCAGCCCGCGAACAAGCACGGGCGACGGAGGCCCGGCTCCACCGAGGCCACGAGCTCCTGGCCACCGGGACGGACCCTCGCGACGGCGGCTGGCTCAGTCTGCCCAACCTGCTCTGGGCCGCCCGCGCCGGAATGATCAACTCGAAGGTTCTGAAGAGGGAACTGCCCTCCGAGCCCAAGTGGTGGCCACCGCAGATCCGCGGCCTGCTGCCCGCCTGGAAGAACGACGGCAAGACCCGGCACCCTGGTGTCCGGGCCCTGGTCCGGGCTCTGGGACACGCCCTGTTCGCCGATGAGATGGACCTGCACGCCTTTCGGATCCTGCTCCTTCTGGGCATGTCCGACACGACCCCGGAGGAACTCCACGATCTGAAGGTCCCGGACATCGAGTTCACCGACGGCGGGGTGCGACTGGTCCAGCAGAAGAACCGGGCCGGCCGCATCCGAGCCGACCTTCACCTAGAGCAGACCGCACGACGGAGTGAGGAGGATCCGTACTTCGCCGGGTCGGGCGTCTGGGACGTTCCAGGCCTGCTGCGGCGTCTGCTGGCGGTCACCGCCTCGGCCCGGGAGTCCTTCGCTGGCGAGCCGTGGCTGTTCCTGGCGGTGGATTACCGTAAGGACACCGGCGGGCTCGGTGCCGCATGCGCCGAGTTCACCCACGGCCAGCGGCGGTTTACGCACTGGATCGCTGTCCAACACGACAGCGAGGGGCGACCGCTGGTCATCTCCCGGCCACACGATGTCCGGCGCCTGCGCAAGACGGCCAAGGTAGTTCGCGCGGTCGCCCTGGGCGGCTCGCTCACCGACCTGGCCGGCGACGACCACCACGTCGAGATCTACCGCGGCCACTACGCCCACGGCACGACCGCGCACGTCCTGGCAGGACAGGCCATCAACCGGTCCCAGCAATGGGTGTTCCAACGCGTCGCGCAAAAACCGGTGTTCGTCGATGCCGCCGCCGAACCCCAACTGGAGAAGCGCGAGGTCGCCGAGTCGCTGGGGCTGAGCTCCATGGAGGCGAAGGCGATCCGCGCGGGCGAGCTGGACATGGGGCTCACGCACTGCCGCGCCCCCTACGACTCTCCCCACCGCAGTGACGGCAAGGTATGCCATGTTGCGCCGGCAATGTGCATGCTCTGCCGCAACGCGGTGATCTTCACGTCCCAGCTGCCGCGGCTGCTGATGCTGTCCGATCACATCGAGCGGATGCGGGCCGCGCTTCCTCCGCCCCAATGGCAGGCCGTCTGGGGCCGCCAGGCAGCCGCGCTGCAGGAAGTCTTCACCGAATGCGCCGACCTGCTGCCCGCCGCCCGTCAGGAGGTCCTTGACCTGGGCCTTCGTCTTGACCTGCCGCTGGGCCAGCGAACGGAGTTCGACTGATGACGCCTCAGCCGGCGCTCCAAGCCGCCGTCTCGGCCCACTTCCGCGACGACGAGCCGGTCTTCGGTCCCGGTTACCGGCTCGTCGCAGGCATTCCTGTCCCACGCTTCGGCGACGTCCGCTTCTGGTCCGGCGACTGCATCGGCCGCCCCGCCAACCAGCCTCCCACCCGATACAAGATCCATTTCGTGCCGGAGGACCCGCTGATCACGCTGCAGCTGCGGGAGATCGCGTTTGCCCAGTTCAACCCCACTCACCGATTGCTGCGGCAGGCGGCCATCTACCGTTCGGCCGAGCCAGTCGCCTTCCCGACGGTCAAGATGTGCTGCCAGAAGCTGCGGGTGATCTTGAGGTGGGGACGGCGGCAGGGACTTCCGGCGGACCCGGGCCTCTGGGCTGCGGCAAACTGGCAGTCCTTCCTGGACGAGCTGGCCGTGACGGTCGGCGACACTACGGTGGCCAACCATGTGGGCGCCGTCCGTACCCTTCGGGAACTCGCCGCGGTCGTCACCGGCGTCACGCCGTTCGACGACCCGTGGGACGAACGCTCCGCCGCCGAGATCGGACGGCAGGCCGTGCTCAACGCCACCACGGCCGACGCTGCGCTGGCCACCCCGACGATCCCGCCGCAGACCTGGTGGCCCCTGATCCGCGCCGCCTGGACGTACATCCACACCTTCGCCCCCGACATCCTGGGATGGAAAGACCACTTCGAGCACCTGGCCACGGGTCTCGGCCAAGGGACGCCACCTCATCGGCACGCCGCCCAGACCGCCGACGACACCGATGCCCAGATCGCCGCCTGGCTGGCCGACCCAGGCCACCGCGTGCCGGTTCACGCCGTCAACCGGCACGGCACCAAGGCAGGCGATCCCATCTGGACAGTTCTCAGCGAGCTGATCACCGCAGGAAAGCAGGACAGCATCTTTGCCACCCAAAGCCGCTCGCCACGCGCACGCGCCCTGGCCCGCCGGGCGGCCGTCCTCGCCGTGGTCGCCCAGGGCCGCACGCACGCGGTCCGAGGGAAAGTCGCTGCAGCCGTCGTGAATGCTCGCCGCCATGTCCCCGCCGGCGCCCGCCCGTCCGCGGCAGTGATCGACGAGGAGCTCCGGCAGTGGCTGGCCCACCCGGACAACCGCGTTCCCATCCGGTCGGCCGACGACGGCGTAGGCCAGGCGGGAACCGTGATCTGGAGCACCCTCGCTCGCCTGATCTGGGGCATCCCGACCGGCGATCGCTTCACCTCGCATGCCGCGTCGGGACGGGCCCGGCGCCAACGTGTCGCGGAAGCGGTCGCCGCAGGGCAAACCATGGTGATGGCCGCCAACCGCTACTGGTCAATCCCGCAGCCCTGCCCAGACGCCGCCCACATCACCTGCAAGGACGGAACGACACGTCCCTGGCGCACGCACATCACCCAGGCGGAACTGACCGTCGAGCTGCGCATGCTCAGGGCAGCCTGCTACGTCTTCGTCACTGCGACGAGTCTCATGCGCGACTCGGAAGTGCAGGAGATCCAGCGCGACGCCGTGACCACCTACTACGGGTCCCCGGCCATCAGATCTCACAAGATCAAGCACGATCCGGAACCGCCGGAGTCGTTCTGGTGGATCATCGAGCCGGTCGCCGAGGCCATCGCCGTCGCAGAACAACTGTCATGGCACCCCACCCACCTGTTCGCCAGCCTCAAGCCACCCCGCGGAAAGAAGAACCGCGGCGATCGCGGCATCATCGCCGCCGAAGACATCGACTACTTCATCAAGCACGTCAACGCCAGCGCCGACGCCTACGGACTGGAAACCATCCCCGACGCGCACGTCCGCTCGCACATGTTCCGGCGGACGATGTCGGTGATCACCGGGCGTGAGCCGGGCTCCGAAGTCGCCCTCGGCCTCCAGCTGAAACACGCTGCCCGCCGTGCACTGGCCAACTGCACCACGCAGGGTTACGCGCAGATGGACACCCAGTGGGCCAAGGAGTTCGACCAGCAGCTCGAGTGCGCCGCCGCACTCCGGTTGGTCGACCTGCTCAGGGCCCGCCGGACAGGCGAGAAAGTCGCGGTCGGGCCCGGCGCCGACCGGCTGCACGCCGGGCTGGACAAAGTCATCTCGACCATGCACGAGGACCCCGCCCTACGGGCGCAGATCGCCGATGAACAAGCCGAGGCCGCCCTGCTCGCCACCCAGTTCACCAACCTCCACCTGGGAACCATCAACCACTGCATGTTCGACGCCCCGCAGGCCGAGTGCCAGAACGAACTGCCCGCCGATCAGCGCGGCACGGCCCCGCTGATCGGCGCCTGCCAACCCGACCGCTGCCGCAACTCCGTGATCACCCGACGGCACGCTCCGATCTGGATCGCCGAGGAAGACGACCTCACAGCCAGAGCCCAGGACCCCACCCTGTCACCACCCGGCCGCAAGGCCGTCCTGATCCGTCTCGCCGACGTCCAGCGCATCACCCGCGCGCTTCGACAAGAAGGAGTCACCTCCTGATGCCAGTGTCCGCCAAGACCGCCCTCAAGCTCCGCGAGGCCATGGCCCGGCTGCTGGCCGGCGAACCCCTGCACACCGACGGCGCCCTCACCAAGGAGAACCTCGCCCGAGAAGCCCAGGTCAGCCACGCGACCGTCCACCGCGCTGACGACATCCTCGCCGAGTGGAACGCCAAGGTCGCCCGCCCCGTCCTCCGCACCCCCGGCGAGGTCGCCCGGGACGAGACGATCTCCGCGCTCCGGAAGCAGCTTCGTGAGGCGAGAGCCGAGGTCACGCAGCTCAACGGCAAACTCGACGCCCTCGCGACGGTGACCGCGAACCTCTACCACGAGAACCTGGCCCTGAAGAAGCGCGCCAGCGACCGAAGACTCGCCCCTCTCCCCTCGCCGACCGCCCGGACCTACTCGTCCCCGAACCGCTCGTCCGTGCCGGAATCAAGATCGGTTACGCCCGATAGCCGGGCATGAGACATGCCCAGGTGGGACTGTCTCATCGTGCTCCGTCAGTTCTTCGGTCTCCGCCGTGAGACAGCTGGGTCAGGCCACCGGGCGGATCCGGCCACCGGTCTTGTGCCGAAGTGCGGCTTCCAGTCGGTCGCGGGCCTCGGTCTGGACAGCGATCCGTTCGTTGAGGACCGCCAGCCGTTCCAATGCGACGCGCAGACCGTTGTCCGACGGCGGTGCGGCAGCCACATCGCCGTCCAGGCAGGGCAGGAACACCTGCACGTCGTCGAGGGTGAGTCCGGCGGCCAGCAGGTAGCGGATGTTACGGACCCGCACCACTGCCCGTTCGTCGTAGATGCGGTAGCCGTTGGGGGCCCGCTCGGAGGAGATCAACCCGGCCTGTTCGTAATGCCGCAGCGCACGGGGGGTCGTCCCGGTTCCCTTGGCCAGCTCGCCGATCCTCACCCGTGTCACCTCCGGGGCCACTCCTATCACGCCACGACCGCCCCGCCGTCGACGGGGAGGACGACTCCGGTGACGAACGACGCAGCTGGTGAGGCGAGCTGGGTGATGGCCCAGGCCACCTCCTCGGGCTGACCGATACGCCCCAGCGGAGTGTGGGCCAGCTGCCATTCCCGCACTGCGGCCCTCCGCTCCGGCGTCAGGCCCTGGTGTTCGCCGATCGGGGTGTCGATCGCGCCGGGGGCGACCGCGACCACGCGGATGCCGCGGGGTGCCAGTTCGACCGCCCAGCTGCGGGTCAGCAATTCCAGCGCGGTCTTGGTCGCCGCGTAGACCGAGCTGCCGGGCCAGGCCCGCTGCCCCACCGATGTGCTCACATTGACGATCACCCCGCCGGTCGTCTCCAGGAGGGGTAGCGCGGCCTGGGTCAGCAGGATGGGTGCGATCAGGTTGGTGGCGATCTGCGGGGTGATCGTCTCGGGTGTGAGGGCGCCGAGGGCGCCGCTGCGCACGATGCCGGCGTTGTTGACCAGCACGTCCAGGCGGCCGTGCAGCTCCCGTGCGGTGTGGATGATTCGTTCGGGTTCTCCCGCGGCGGTGATGTCCGCGGCCAGCGGGGTGATCCGCTCGTGGCCGGCGGCGGTCTCGTGGAGCGGTTCGGCTCTCCGACCGACGGCGAGCACGTGGGCGCCCTCGGCGGCGAAGGCCCGGGCGGTGGCCCGACCGATCCCGGTGCCGGCTCCGGTGACGGCGACGATCCTGCTGCTCTGCGGTGCGGTGCTGGTGTCCATGCCGTGATCGTTCAACCCTGCCGCCAGTGGCAAGGTCAAGCGGCGGCCAGCGAGGCCCGTTGGTCCATGGGGCTCACCGGGCCGGGAGCGTGTGGACCCTGGCGTGTGGGGCGGACTCGACTTCCTTCCGCAGGGCGGCGATGAGCTCGTACTGGGCCGCGAGGCGGGACAGGGCTGTGGCCTGGAACTCCTTCAGAACGCTGAGTTCGGCGTTCTTCCTAGTGAGGCGTTCGCGCAGGGTCGCGACCTCGGCCTTGAGTCGGTCGATCTGAGCCAGTCGTGGATCAGGCTGCTGTCCTGCTTCTTGGGCGGCTTGCCGCTGACGGTCGAACTCCGCTTTGAGGTGTGGGTAGGTGCGGTAGAGCGTCGCCCGTGGCACTCCCGCGAGGGTGCACAAGCTCTTGACGTCGCACTTCAGTCCGTCGGGAACAGGGCCAGCGAGCAGTTGCTGCATCGCGGTGCGAATCCTGGCCTCCGGCTCCGAGCTGCGCGAGCGCTGCATCAGCTTCACCTCGCTGGACGAGAACCTGGACACCACCACCCCCGGCGGCAGGTTTGTCTTCCACGTCTTCGCCGCCCTGGCGGAGTTCATCCGCGAGCTCATCGTCATCGGTACCAATCAGGGCCTGGCCGCCGCCCGCGGCCGGGTTGGCGGACGTCCCGCCGTCGCCACCGGGGAAGTCATCCGCGCCGCCCGCGACCTCCTGCCCGACCCCGGCCGCTCCATCACCTCGATCGCCCAACTCCTGAGCGTCTCCCCGGGCACCCCCTACAACCACATCTCCGACCTGAAGGACGGGCGCCCCACCGCTGTCCCCCGCCAACTGGAGTCCAGCGCATGAGCACTCATCTCCACGAGGGCACCGGCCTTGACCCCATGACCGACCACGACGCCGTCACCGCCCTGGTCTTCAACCAGGGCGGTTCATCAGC
Organism: Streptomyces sp. NPDC001634; assembly: GCF_040298185.1. Classification (NCBI taxonomy): domain Bacteria; kingdom Bacillati; phylum Actinomycetota; class Actinomycetes; order Kitasatosporales; family Streptomycetaceae; genus Streptomyces; species Streptomyces sp. NPDC001634. Next base: position 10,394 of record NZ_JBEOZU010000151.1, read on the forward strand.
CGCTTGACTGTCTCGTCCTTTCAGGCACGTTCGTCTGGTTCAGTCGATGACGTAGCCGAGGGACCCTTCGAAGGAGTAGCGGCTGGGGTCCTCGCAACCGGAATCAGTGGTCACCAGGTGATCGCTGGTGCTGGGGCTGAAACAGCGGTAGAGGGGAACGGTGCCCGCGACCTGGCTCCGGTAGACGTAGCCGAGTGGCCCTTCGAACGAGTAGCGCCTCGGGTCCTCGCAACCGGAATCAGTGGTCACCAGGTGATGGTTGGTGCTGGGGCTGAAACAGCGGTAGAGGGCGACGGGACCGGAACGGCCGGAGACGGTCAGTTTGATCGCGGTGTCGTTGGCGTCCCAGGACCCTGGAATGGTGAGCCTCACCCGGTTGGTGTCCTGGCTGAGCGTTACCGGCGTGCCGTCCTTGACCAGAGAGGCTGCTGAAAAGACCTTGCCGTCCTGAGGCAGCGGAAGGGTGAGGGTCGGCCCGGCCGGCGGCTTGAGCACGTGGAGGTACTCGGTGCGGTCGTCAGGTGACTTGGTCGCTACGCTCCAGGACAGGTCGGCGATGCGGGTCCCGGCCTTGGTGGGATAGGAGGTGCTGGGCCGGGTGCCGAGGACGGACTCCTTGATCTGGTCGATCCAGGTACCGACCTGCCGTAGCGCCGGCATGACGCCGGATTCCCAGCCGCCGCCGGCATAGGGGCCGGCCGCCCAGGCCATGCCGCCGCCGTCGCTGTTGGTGGCCGCCTGCAGGACGGTGTAACGGAACATGCTCTGCGGCGAGTACTTGACGGAGCCACCGGTCTCCGATGCCCACCAAGAAGTTCCGGTTCCCCGCAGGGTCGCCGCCACGGGCTCGGCGTAGCCGGGCCACAGGTCTCCGTTGGTCTGCGCGAACTCCTGCTGGCCGAAGTACTCCTTCATGCCTTTGTCCAGGCCGTACAGGTTGCCGTAGTTGTTCTGGATGAGGACGGCGCGCGGGCTGACCGTTTTGATCGTGTTGCGCAGCCGGGGGTAGCCGATGACGGTCTGGCTGTCGGCCTGGGGGCTTCCCTCGTCCATGTACAGGCCGTCGATCCGTGCCCCGTAGCGCTGCATCATCTCCTGGTAGATGTCGTCGATGAACGCGTTCCATTTTGGACGGTCGAAGTCCGCTCCCGGGTTCCAGGGCTGCCCGGCCGGCGGAGGCTGTGTGCCCCAGCCGGTCTTCTGCTTGTCCTCGTCGCTGAACTCCATGCCGTCGCGCGGATGGGTATAGAGGTAGACGTGGATGCCTTTGGCCTTGACCGCGGTGATCATGTCTCCGATGAGGTCGCGGTCGACGCGGTGGTTGGGCAGGCCCCAGTCCAGCATCTTCTGGCTCGGGTAGAGGGCGATCATCTTGGAGTGCCATGCGGTGAAGATGACGTACTGCACCTTCGCGGCGGCCAGATCGTTGGCGAACCCGTTCGCGTCGAAGCTGTTCGCCAGAGCGTTGGGGTCGTTGATGACCGCGCCGCTGGAGTTCACCGTGAGGCGGGGCACGTAGTGGACGAAGAGGCCGTACTTGTGATCGAAAATGTTGGTCATTCCGTCGTCCGCATAGGCCCGTTGCGTCTGGAAGGGCGCCACGAGGACGGCCATCAGCAAGACCAGCGGAATGAACAAGCCCGCCAGCTTCCGTCTGCCGAATAAGTGCATGAGCAGATCCTTTTCGTGCGGTTGAAGGGTGTGCAGGAAGCAGTAAACCCACGTGACCGCAAGCGGTGCAAAAAGGGCGTGGCGTGGATCTGCCGGAGCCCGTTCACGGCCTGGTGCGACAAGCCTCAGATCATCGGGTTCGTGACAGAATCGATCTTTTCGCGCTCGCGACCGCACCAGTCCGGGCCTGTCGGAAACCAACTGCATCGCTATGGTGTTCGAAGTCGCAGGTCCGAGAATGAATCGAGTTGCAAAACGCACCACTTGTTTGACGACGGGCCCAGGTGCCCCCCGTACCGCTGTTCCGTATCGCGTCTCGATCGGTGTGCTAAAGCAGCTCGCCGCCGACGGATTCCCGTCACCGACGAACTCCTCGCCCGACTCCTCCCGCTCCAGTACGACGACATCAATTTCCTCGGCCGCTACGCCTTCACCCGCCCGCCGGCGCCGGGCCCGCGGCAACTGCGCGACCCGCACACGGATGACGAGACAGACGACGCTGAGGACGGATAGCCGCAGGCCCGTACGACCGAAAAAGCGGTCCGGCCCGACAGCCA
>NZ_JBEOZU010000152.1:0-12559 GCF_040298185.1 Streptomyces sp. NPDC001634
GTCGTGGTCGGGGTCAACCGCTTCCAGCTGGACGAGGAAGAGCCCTACGAACCGCTGCGCGTCGACCCCGCCATCGAGACCCAGCAGGCCGAACGACTCTGCAAGTTGCGGGCCTGGCGCGAGCAGACGCAGGTCGACAGCGCCCTGGAGCAGCTCAAGAAGGCGGCGGAGGGCACGGACAACGTCCTGTACCCGATGAAGGAGGCCCTGCGCGCCCGCGCGACCGTGGGCGAGGTGTGCAACGCCCTGCGCGAGGTGTGGGGCACCTACGTACCGTCCGACGCGCTCTGAGAGGGGAGCGGAAGTGACTCAGATCCGACTCGTCGTGGCCAAGCCCGGCCTCGACGGCCATGACCGGGGCGCCAAGGTGATCGCCCGCGCGCTGCGTGACACAGGCGTCGAGGTGATCTACACCGGGCTGCACCAGACGCCACGGCAGATCGTCGACACCGCCATCCAGGAGGACGCCGGCGGCATCGGGCTGTCCGTGCTCTCGGGGGCGCACATGACGCTCTTCGCCGAGGTGCTGCGACTGCTGCGGGAGGAGAACGCCTCGGACATCGCCGTGTTCGGCGGGGGCATCATCCCGGAAGGGGACATCCCCGAGCTGCTCGCCCTGGGTGTCGCGGCCGTCTTCACGCCGGGAACACCGACAGGGGAGATCACCGACTGGGTGCACGCGCACCTGGGGAGGGCGGCCGTGGCGTGAGGTCGTGCGCGTGCCGGCCGTCGAGCGCGATGAACGAGCTCACGCGGCCAGCGGGTTGAGCGTCAGCGGCTGGATCCTGCCCTCCAGCATGGCGCCCAGGCCCTGGACCGCGCAGATGTCGGGCCGCTCGGCGATGTGCACGGGCATGCCCGTCGCCTGGCGCAGCATCTGGTCCAGCCCCGGCAGCAGTGCGCTGCCGCCGACCATCATGATCCCGCGCTCGGCGAGGTCGGCCACCAGGTCGGGCGGGCAGTCCCGCAGCACCTTGCCGATGCCGTCGAGAACGGCGAGCAGCGGCGTCTGGATGGCGTCCCGCACGGCCGCCGTGTCGACCAGCACGGAGCGCGCGAGCCCGGTCGCCACGTCCCGTCCCTGGATCTCGGTGGAGGCGGGCCCGTGCGGGGTGAGGCCGTTGCCGGAGAGGGCGAGCTGCAGGGGCCGTACGGACTGACTCGGCAGCATCAACTCGTGCTCGTGCCGCAGGTGTTGCACGATCGCGCGGTCGACGGCCTCACCGCCCACCGGGATGCGCTCGGCGGTCACGATGTTCCCCAGCGACAGCACGGCGATCTGCGTGGCGGCGGCCCCGCACACCATGATCATGGACGCCTCGGGCTGCTCGACGGGCAGCCCGCACCCCACGGCCGCGGCGACCAGCGTGTCCACCAGCTCGACCCGCCGGGCCCCCAGCCCCACGAGGGTCTCGATGGCCGCGCGCTGCGCCAGCGGATCCGCGTCGTGCGGGGTGCAGGCGGCGGCCCGGAGCCGGGGCTTGCGGCGCAGGCTGCGGCGGAGCTTCTCGCCGAGCAGATGGCGCAGCATGCGCTGGGCCATCTCGATGTCCACCACGGTGCCGCCGGAGACCGGCCGTACGACACGGATGTACGCGGGCGTGCGCCCCGTCATCTTCTCGGCGAGCTCACCGACCGCGATCAGCGCGCCCGTCCGGGTGTTCACGGCGGCCGCGCTGGGCTGGTCGACCACCAGCCCGGAGCCCTTGACGTACACACGGGTCCTGGCCGCCCCCAGGTCGACGGCGACGTGGCAACGGCGCAGCTGGTCCAGACTGACGGTCATGGGGACTCCTCCGTGGATACTCCGCCGTTCAGGGCGGAGAGGAAACGGACTCCTGCGGAGCAGGGCAGAGAGAGCCAATTCGCTGCCGGCGTGGGCCGGCGTCGATCGCCGATCACCCGCGGGCTTTCACAAGTTGGCCTGCTAGCGGGTGAGTTATGACCTCTCGTGTGAAGCGGGCCTTCAAGTACCGCTTCTGTCCGACCGATGCGCAGGCGCTTGAGCTGTCGCGCACGTTCGGGTGCGTGCGGAAGGTCTACAACCTCGCGCTCGCCGCCCGTACCGAGGCATGGGCGCGGCAGGAGCGGATCAACTACAACCAGACCTCGGCCATGCTCACGGCGTGGAAGAAGACCGAGGAACTGGCCTACCTCTGCGAGGTCTCGTCCGTACCGCTCCAGCAGGCCCTGCGGCACCTGCAGACTGCGTTTGCGGACTTCTTCGTCAAGCGGGCCAAGTACCCGCGTTTCAAGTCCAAGCGGAAGTCCCGCGCCTCGGCGGAGTACACCAGCTCGGCGTTCAAGTTCCGCCACGGCAGGTTGTACCTGGCGAAGATGCTGGAGCCGCTGGCGATCGTGTGGTCCCGGCCACTGCCTGAAGGTGCAGCGCCGACGACGGTGACCGTGAGCCGGGACGCGGCGGGGCGCTGGTTCGTTTCGATGCTGTGTGAGGATGTCGGCGTCAAGCCCCATCCCCCCACCGATACGGCGGTCGGCATCGATGCGGGCCTGGATCACCTGCTGGTTCTCTCCACCGGGGAGAAGATCGCCAACCCGAGGCATGAACGCCGGGACCGCGCCCGTCTGGCCAAGGCCCAGCGGGAGCTGTGCCGTAAGGCCAAGGGGGAGGGCGCCAATCGCCGTAAGGCGCGCATCAAGGTTGCGAGGATTCACGCCCGGATTGCCGACCGTAGGCGTGACCTGCTGCACAAACTCACCTCGAAGCTCGTGCGCGAAAACCAAACGCTCGTGATCGAGGATCTGGCCGTACGCAACATGGTCAGGAACCGGACCCGCGACCGCGCCATCAGTGACGCGGCATGGTCGGAGTTCAGGAACATGCTGGAGTACAAGGCCGCCTGGTACGGGCGCGAGGTGGTCGCCGTCGACCGTTGGTTCCCCTCGTCCCGGCTGTGCTCTGTCTGCGGCGCCTTGCAGGTGAAGATGCCGCTGCACGTCCGCGTCTGGACGTGTGACAGCTGTGGCACGACCCACGACCGGGACGTGAACGCGTCGAAGAACCTTTTGGCCGCCGGGCTGGCGGTGTCTGGCTGTGGAGCCGGTGTAAGACCTCAACGGAGAACTCCGGGCGGGCAGTCGGCGACGAAGCAGAAACCCTCACGGCGCGAGCTGTGAGAATCCCCCTCGTTCACGAGGGGGAGAAGCCAAGGCGGTACCTCCCGAGAAACAACAAACGGCACCGCCAGGACCAGAACAGACCGCCGGCGGCGGACTCTCTTATGCATCGTGTGCCGTGGAGAAGGGTCGCGCCCCTCGGGGTGGTCCGGGCGGGGGGCGGCCGGACGGGTGGTCCTGTGTGCGCCGCGCCCCGAGAAGCTTGTGCTGCACCGACGATCCGTGCCTGCCGCAGCGCCTTGTCCCTGGGGGTGGCCTGCGCTGCCCTCGCCTGGGCCGTGCCTGATGGTGCGCTCAGGCCGGGGCGGACAGGTCACCCGGGAGATCATCCGGGCGGTCGGGGTGAGATATGCCGGGCTGACGTGGCGTCACAGCCCACGATTCCCCGTACGACCCCCAGAGCCACCAGATCCTGAGGACGTACGCGGAGCTGATCCGCCGTCGCCCGTACCCGGTCGGCCGGGCGCTTGAGTATCGCGGCGGCGAGCTCGGGCGCGATGACGGAGAAGTAGCTGTCCGGCGTGGCCCAGGTGTTGTCGGGGGCGGCAAGGGCGAGGGCCCCGCCGGAGCCGCCCTCGCCGATCACCAGCGTCGTGACGGGCGTACGGGCGGTGGCGACCGCGGCGAACAGTTCCGCGATCGCGGCGCCCGCCCCCTGCCGCTCGGCCTCGGCGTCGTTGGCGGCGCCCGGCGTGTCCACCAGGGTCAGGACAGGGATGGACAGGGAGTCCGCCAGGCGGATCAGACGGGCGGCCGTGCGGTATCCGGCGGGGCGGGTCGCCGTGCCGGCCTGGGCCGCGTACGCGATCGTACGGCCGTCGTGGGTGCCGAAGCCGCACAGCATGCCGTCGTCGGTGCCGCCGCAGCGGTCGCCGCTCAGGGCGGCCCGGCGGGTGAAGCAGGCGTCGAGGTAGGCCTGGGCGCGTGGGCGCCTCGGGTCACGGGCGCGCCGTACGGCGTCCCAGCCGGTGGCCGGGAGGTCCACCAGGCCCAGCGCGAAGGGCACGGGTGCGGGTTCGGTGGAAGGAGCCGTCAGCAGCCCGAGCCACAGCCCCACCGCCTCCCGCAGCTCCTGCGGTCGTACGACCGCGTCGACCGTGCCCGCCGCCAGCTGCGCCTCCGCCGTGTACGCCGCCGGGTCCGCGTCCGGCGGGCGCACCCGGGAGCCCGCGAAGCCCACCTGGACGCCCGGCAGGGCCAGCACCACGTCCGCGCCCGCGCCCAGCGTGGCCCAGCCGCCGCCGGTCGTCGGATCGCGCAGGACCGCGAGCTGCGGCAGCCCGGCCGCGCGGGTCAGCGCCGACTGCCGGGCCACACGCTGGAGCTGGGTCAGCGCGAGCATGCCCTCCTGCATACGGCTGCCGCCCGTCGCGACCAGCGATACGACCGGCAGCCGGTGTTCACGGGCGTACGCGTGCGCCGCCTCCAGCCGGTCCCCGGTCCGTTCGCCGAGCGAGCCGCCGAGGAAGCCGAACTCGAAGGCGATCAGCACGGCCGGGGTGCCGCCGACCGTCGCGCGCCCGCAGACCACGGACTCCTGCTCGCCAGTGCGCTCGGCGGCGCGGGCGCGCGAGGCGTCGTAGCCCGCCCACTCCAGCGGGCCGTCCGTCTTTGACTCCCGTGCGGGGTACGGGAGTTCGGTGAAGGTCGAGTCGTCGGTGACGAGGGCGAGGGCTGCCCGCGCACTCGGACGCTCACGCGTCTCAGGCATCGCCCAGCGCCCGCTTCATGATCTTCCCCATGTCGTTGCGGGGCAGCGCGTCCAGGTAGCGCACGACGCGCGGACGCTTGTGCGGGGCGAGCCGGCGGGCCACATGGTCGGCCAGCTCCTCGGCGCCGGGCGGGGCCTCGGGATCCACCGGCACGATCCAGGCGACGATCCGCTCACCCAGGTCGTCGTCGGGCTCCCCGGTGACCGCGACCTCGCTCACCCCCGGGTGTTCGAGCAGGGCGTTCTCGATCTCACCCGCCCCGATCTTGTAGCCGCCGCTCTTGATCAGATCGGTGGCCTTCCTGCCCACGATGCGCACGTACCCGTCGGCCTCGCGCACCGCCATGTCGCCGGTGCCGAACCAGCCGTCGGCGGTGAAGGCGGCGGCCGTGGCATCGGGCCGGTTGAGGTACTCGGTGAACAGGTTCGGGCCGCGGACCTGGATCTCGCCGACCGTCTCCCCGTCGTACGCCGTGATCGGCGAACCGTCCTCCTCGACGAGCCGCAGCTCCACACCGGGCAGCGGCACGCCGACCGTGCCCGGGCGCGGCTCCCCGTCCGCGCGCACGCTCGTGTTCATCAGCGTCTCGGTCATCCCGTACCGCTCGATGACCCGGCGCCCGGTCGCGGCGGCGATCCGCTCATGGTCGTGCACCGGCAGCGCGGCGGAACCGGAGACCAGGAGCCGGGCGCCGCCCAGCGCCTTGGCCAGCTCCGGGTCCAAGGGCAGGGTCTCGGCGATGCGGTGGTACATGGTGGGCACGCCGAACAGCATGGTCGCCCCGTCGCCCAGCTCCCGCGCCACACCGTCGGTGCTGAACCGGCCCAGGTGCCGTACCGCACCGCCGCGCCGCAGCGGGCCGAGGATGCCCAGCACCAGTCCGTGCACATGGAACAGCGGCAGCCCGTGCACGAGTACGTCGTCACCGGTCCACTGCCAGGCGTCCGCGAGCGCGTCGAGCGTGGCGGCCACGGCACGGCGGGGGATGACGGCGCCCTTGGGCGGGCCGGTGGTCCCGGAGGTGTAGACGACGAGGGCGGGGTCCTCGTCGGCGACCTCGGCGGGCGCGAACGGCCCCGCGCCCCGCACGTCGACATCGATGCGGACCAACTCCTCCAGAGGAGGGGGGAGTTCATCGCCCGGCGCGGCCAGCACCAGCGACGGCGCACTGTCGGACAGGATGTGCCCCAGCTCGCTCTCCCCGGACTTCGGGTTGAGCGGGACGAAGGGCACACCGGCGGTCAACGCGGCAACCGCGCCGACGGCGGTCTCCAGGGAGGGCGTGGCCCATACGGCCACCCTCCCCGCACCACCGATCCGCCCGGCGAGCGCACCCGCCGCCGCGGCGAGCTCCGCGTACGTAAGGGCCCGTGCACCGAAGCGGAGGGCGGGCCGCCGCCCGGCCGAGGGGTCGGTCAGGGCCGGAAAGAGGGAGGACACGCGGGGGACTCCTTGCGTCGAAGCGGACGTACGGCCATCAGCACAGTTCCTACACCAGAGCGAGCGAAACCGTCCCCCGGACCAGATTGATCCCGACGACCTCGACGTCCGGCTCGTCCCCGACCGATGGCGAGGCCCCGTGGAGCTCGTCCTGGTGCACCAGCCCATGGATGCCGTCGGCCACCCGCACGACCACTCCGAACGGCAGGACCTTCGTCACACGCCCGCGCACCACCCGCCCCAGGCCCTCCCGCGCGAACGCGGCCAGCGGGCTCGGCTCCAGCGACTTCAACGAGACCTGCGCCTGCTCCCGCTCCGCATCGACGCCGAGGACCTCGACCACCACCTCCTGCCCGACCCGTACCGCCTCCTCGACCGAATCGATGTGCCGCCAGGTGATCTCGGGGATCCGGATGAACCCCTCCATGCCGTCCAGGTCCACGAACACCCCGAACGGGGGCGTGGCGGTGACCACACCCCGGCAGACCTGACCGCGCTTCAACGCGTGCAGCGGCTCGGCGGCCGGGGGTCTGCGAGTGCCGACGAGCGTGCTCAGGTCGTCGGCCAGGCGGAGTTCCGTCGTGTGAAGGTAGGGATGGTTCAGCCAACGCATACGGGCCGTGTCCATGGCGTCGTCGTGGAGGGGCGGCCACGTGGTCGCCGGGGTGAAGTCGTCGACGACGACCGTTCCGCCGGGGGCGAGGAGACGGACGACGTTCGCGGCCCGGTCGCCCGGTGTCTTGCCCTGGCCGCCACCGTCGAGCACCAGCAGGTCGTACGGGCCCCGCTCCTCGATCCGCCGCCAGTCCCCGTGCAGGATCTCGACCTCGGGGCGGTCGGCGAACACCCCGGCGGCGATCCGGGCCCGCTCGGCATCCCGCTCCACGCTGACCAGCCGTACACCCTTGCGTGCCCCCGACGCCAGCCACGCCAGGCCCACGCCGCAGCCCGTGCCGGTCTCGCCGATCAGCCCCGGGGCGCCGCCTGCCAGCGTCTGCAGCAGACGGCCCTGTTCCGGACGGCAGGAGTCGGCGAAGCCGTGGCGGCGCGCGGCCGTCACGGCCCGTTCGACGAGTGGCGGGAGGGGGCCCGCGGAGGAGTATGCGTCCGTTCCGGTGAGAGACATGGGCACGATCGTGCCGCATGGCCCCGTCCGCTACGCCGCCTCCATCACGTCCGCCACCACACAGCTCACGTTGTCCGGCCCGCCCGCGGCGTTCGCCGCGCCCACCAGCGCCTGCACCGCCTCGTCCGGTGCGGACGCCGAGGCGAGCAGGGGACGGATCTCCTCGTCCGGTACGACCCCGTACAGCCCGTCCGAGCACAGCAGATACCGGTCGCCGGGCCGCGCGTCCTGCAGCCGCAGATCGGGTACGACCGTGTCGTCGCCGCCCGTCAACGCCTGCAGCAGCAGCGCCCGTTGGGGATGAGTCGAGGCCTCCTCCGGGGTCAGCCGGCCCTCGTCGATCATCGACTGGACCACCGTGTGGTCGTGCGTGATCCGGAACAGCCCGCCGTCGCGCAGCAGATACGCGCGGGAGTCGCCGATGTGGACGAGGGCGAGCTGGGAGCCGGTCCACACCGCCGCGGTGAGGGTGGTGCCGACCTCGGCGTCCGTACCGGCCGCGTCCCGAACCGCCTCGGTCGCGCCACGCACCGCGTCCTCCAGCAGATTGAGCACACTGCCCGCAGGCCGCGGCTCCCGGTCCAGATACCGCAGCGCCTCGACTGCGGCCGTGCTCGCGGGCGCGCCACCGGGGCCGAACCCGTCGGCCACGGCGAGGACGCGGGCGCCCGCGTATGCCGTGTCCTGGTTGGCGGTGCGGACCAGACCGCGGTCGGAGAGAGCGCAGTAGCGCAGTTCCAGCATGGTGGTGTCCTTTCTCGAAGGAGACGACAGGGACGACAGGTGGTCCACGAGGAACGTCGCCAGCTCCCGGCGCGCCGCCGTCTCGGCCTCGACCCGCGCCCAGTACGCGCGGATCTCCCGGGCCGCTCCTGCGTCGTCCAGCGCGCACACCTCCCGGATGCGGGCCAGTGGCATCCCCAGCCGCCGCAGCCATGCCACCAGCCGCGCCTGCTCCAGCTGCGCCACGGAGTAGTAGCGGTAGCCGGTCTCCGGGTCGACCCGGGCCGGTCGCAGCAGATCCAGCTCGTCGTAGAGCCGCAGCGCCTTCGGCGACAGCCGACACGCCTTTGCGAACGCCCCGATCGTCAGCATCTCCACCGCCCGCACCCCGTTCTTCCGGCCGTTCCTCGTTCCGCCATCGATGCTGTGGCCTCACCGAAGGGGAAGGTCAATAAGCGTTGTCGCGGTTCCCGGGGCGGTTGTTAGCCTGCGGCACAGGAACGCCGTACGAACAGGAGTCCAGACGTGGCCCGCACCACCGTCGCTCGAGTCGCCCTCGTAACCTGCCGCCCAGGGCCGGAGGTCACAGCCGACCGTGACCTGCCGGGGCTGGTGGGTGAGCTGCGGGCGGCCGGGGCCGACGCCGACGCCGTGTACTGGGACGACCCGGAGACCGACTGGGCGGCGTACGACCTGGCCGTGATCCGCTCCACCTGGGACTACAGCTGGCGAGCGGCGGAGTTCACCGCCTGGGCCGAGCGGTGCGGGAAGGCCACGCGGCTGGCCAATCCGGTGGACATCGTGCGGTGGAACACCGACAAGCGGTACCTCGGGGACCTGGCCGCCGCCGGTGTCCCGGTCGTCCCCACCCGGTACATCGCCCCCGGCGGCCCCGTCGAACTGCCCGACGACCACGAGTACGTGGTCAAGCCCACCTCGGGCGCGGGCGCCCGGTTCGCCGCCCGGTATGCGCCCGGGGAGCACGCCACCGCCGTACGGCAGCTCGCGCGGATGCACGCCGAGGGCTTCACGGCGATGATCCAGCCCTATGTGCAGGGCATAGACGTCAACGGGGAGCGGGCGCTGCAGTTCTTCGGCGGGCGGCTGCTGCACGCCAGCCGCAAGGGCGCCGTCCTCGCCCCCGGCACGCCGTACGACGAGAAGAAGGTGGCCCATCCCGGCCTCGAACCCTGGACCCCGACCCCGGCCGAACTCGCCGTCGCCGAACGCGCCCTGGCCGCCGTACCGGACGCACCGGAGCTGCTCTACGCCCGCGTCGACCTCGTCGACGGGCCGGACGGGGCGCCGTGCGTGATGGAGCTGGAACTGGTCGAGCCGAACCTCTTCCTCTGGCTGCACCCGGGGTCGGTGCCGCGGGTGGTGGAGGCGGTTCTGGCCGCCGTCGGTCAGTAATCCTTGCGAGGCCGACTGAAGACCAGGCACTGGCGGCACGATGCAAGCGCCGCCAGTCGTTGATCACTTCAGGGAGTCTTCGATCGCCTCGAAGATGTCCGAATCCGTCACCTTCTGCCAGTCCGGAAGCTCGGGTGCTCGGAGCCTACGGGCGATGTACCTGTGGTGCGTGAGGCCCGCGTGCTTGAGACACCACACCTGCGCGTCGTCCGCGTCGGCCGTGGCGGTGGCTCAGATCTGCCCCTTACTCACGGGAGACCACCGCCAAACTTCGAAGCCCACTCAAGGCCGTGTCGCAAGGGTGGTTCCTTCATTCCGGCCGGTCCGTCGGCCCTGCTCCTTGCGGCGAGGGCCAGCGAGGCCGGCCAGGGCCTGTCTTCAGTCGTGATCAATGGGCGTTCAGAAGGCCGCTGGAGTCGTAGAGGGGACCATGGCCGTCACGAAGCAACGCCCCACCACACCGCCCACGGTACGAACCCGACCGCGGCCAGCCCGACCGGCGCCAGACGCAGCCAGACCACCCAGCTGGACGTCAGCCGTCGGCGCCAGAGTGCGACTGCCGAGACACAGGCGGACATCACCACGGCGACGGCAAGACCCTGCGCCACCAGCCACAAAGCCGGACGGCCCCACACAACGGGCGCCGCCGCACCGTTCCCCGCCACGAAGACGGCGATCGAACAGGCCACCGTCGCCACGACCGCCAGCAGGCCGAGCCCGGCCAACCACCGCACCGGGCGCAGGACCGGGCCCCGGCGCAGGAGGGCACTCACCGGATAGACGGCGAAGCCGAGGAGGAGCAGTGCCGGGGCGAGCCAGGCATACCAGGCGTGGCCCGGTACGGGGGTGCTGGCGAGTGCCTGACCGGGTGCGGGGGCGGCGCTCGACGCCGGTGGGAGGCCGGCGGCGACAGCCTGCACCCATGAGGTCATGGTCTGCGCATAGCGCGGGGCCAGCTCCCCCAGCTTCTTGCCATGGAAGAGGGGGCCGCCGATCCGGTCGAACCCGTCCGACGTGCGGTGACCGTTGTGCGCACCGCCGACGACGAAGCCGATGACGGCGTGCCGGTTGCCCGCACGGGCCAGGGCCTCGCGGAAGATCCGTGCGCTCTCCTGGGGCGGCACCTGCGTGTCGTGCTCGCCCCACAGCGCCAGCACCGGCGTTCGGCGGAGCCGCTCCAGCACCGGCACGGGGTCGTAGCCGGCCGAGGGGAACAGACCGGTCGAGCCCATGAATTGGGCGGCGGGGCCGGCCACGGTGCGACGGAACGGTCCGTCCACCCCCTGGTGGTGCAGATGCGTGGTGAGGTTCCAGGCCTGGGTACGCAGCGGGTCGTAGCCGGAGCCGCCGATGGTGACGACGAACGCGACGTCGGTCGAGCGCGCTGCGGCCAGCGGCGCCACCCAGCCGCCCTCGCTGAACCCCCACAGCCCGACCTGGCGTGGGTTCACCCCGGTCCTGGACTGCAACAACCGCACTCCGGCGAGGGCGTCGTCGGCCAGCAGGCCGAAGTCTCGGTGGAGCAGGGAGTAGCCGACGGTCCGCTTGTCGTAGACGAGCGTGGTGATCCCGGCCCGGGCGAACGCCTCGGCCTCCTGCCGGTACTCCTCCCGGGGCCCGGAGCCCGAGCCGCCGACGAGTACGATGCCAGGTTTCGGGCCGGGTGCTCCGTCCTTGCTGAGGACGGTGCCGTGCAGGACGAGCCCACCGCCGCCCCGGAAGGTGACCTCCTGGCGGACCAGCCCGTCCCCGCCGGCGTACGCCACCGGCGCGGCCAGCAAGAGGATGGCTCCGGCCAACGCCCCGGATAACACGGCCAGTACGGCGCGTATCGGTGATGCGGACGTAGCCGAGAGCAGCACGGCGTGCATCCCCTTTCGTTGTCGGTTGGGCCGCGCGGTCAGTCGGTCTCGGGAATTCCGAGCAGCCGGACGAGCACGGTCCGCGCCTCGGGCGCGTTCCCTGGTTCCGGGGCCGAGTACCGGTAGAGGAGCGCGATGTACTCCTCGAAGAACGCGCGGAGTTGGGCGGGGTCGACCCGGAGCGTGGCGCGCGAGAAGAGCGCTGCGTCGGCCCAGGGCCCCAGCGCGTCGCGCGCCTCCTCGAACCGCCGTGCGGAGTCGATCAGTTCGGCGAGGTTGAGCCGATGCATCTCGGTCAGTGCCTCACGCATCTCCGGCGTCTGCCGGCTGTACGGCGGGAACCGCCGGTCCCCCGGCACCGCCCGCCACCACCGCTCCCGCCCCTTCGCCAGCTCCGGGACCTCCTCGACGAAGCCGTGCTTGGCCAGCTGCCGCAGGTGGTAGCTGACCAGCCCCGTACTCTCGCCCAACTCGCGTGCGAGCGCGGCAGAGTTGGCCGGCCCCCGGCGCAGGCATTGCTCGATCTTCTGCCGCATCGGGTGCGCGAAGGCGCGCAGCGCCTCGACATCGGTGATCTCTTGAGCAGGCGGTTGTTCGGCCATGCCAGAAGGCTACGAGTTGCAAAGGCCATTTGCAAGGACTCCTTGCAACTCTTGAGTGCGGACCGAGCCGCCACCTCGCCGCACCCTGCCGACCAGCGCGCTATTGAGTTGCGGTCAAAGGGCGGTTCTCGCGAGGTTCTTGATCCAGATCATCGAGGCGCGCAGGTGGAGGCCGGCGAGGTAACTGTCGGGGGTCCTGTCGTACCGGGTGCGACTGGGCCGCGGCCAACAATGCCGAGTTCGCCCACACACCGACCAACAGCTCCTGGCTCAACCGCATCGAGGCCCAGTTCACCGCCCTGTGCAACTTCGCGCTGGACGGCACCGACCACGCCAACCACAAGGAGCAGGGCAGAGTGATCCGCCGCTACATCATCCGGCGGAACAAGTACGCCGCCGACGAACGCCTACGCGAGGTCGTGAACAGGGCGAACGTTGCCCGATGCGGCACTAGTGTCGTGCGCCGCAAATCACACGGGTAAGTTGCTACCTGTTTGGCGGACTGATTTTGGTGAGGTAGTCGGCGAGAGATTTCAGGATCTC
>NZ_JBEOZU010000153.1:0-12559 GCF_040298185.1 Streptomyces sp. NPDC001634
GGAGGCGCTCGCCGCGGCCCGGGCCGTGGCCGAGGGCAACGACTCGTTGGCCGGGCTGCGGCTCCAGCGCGACTCCGCGACCGCCCGCGCCGAGGCCGAGCAGATCCTGCGCCGGGCCCGCGCGGACGCCGAGCGGCTGCTGAACGCGGCGGCCACCCAGGCCCAGGAGGCCACGGACCACGCCGAGCAGCTGCGCTCCAGCTCCACGACCGAGTCCGACGCCGCCCGCCGGCAGGCGGCCGAGCTGAGCCGGGCCGCCGAGCAGCGGATGGCGGAGGCGGAGGCGGCGCTGCGCGAGGCGCGCGCCGAGGCCGACAAGGTCGTCACCGAGGCGAAGGAGGCCGCCGCCAAGGCCCTCTCCGGAGCCGAGTCGACCAACGAGCAGCGCACCCGCACGGCCAAGGAGCAGGTCGCCCGGCTGGTCAGCGAGGCCACCAAGGAGGCGGAGGCCACCAAGGCCGAGGCCGAGCAGGTGGTCGCGGATGCCAAGGCCGAGGCCGAGAAGATCCTCGCGGAGGCCGGTGAGAAGGCCCGCAGTGTCACGGCCGAGGAGACCGCTTCCCAGCTCGCCAAGACGGCCCGTACGGCCGAGGACGTCCTGAACAAGGCGTCGGAGGACGCCAAGGCGACCACCAAGGCAGCGGCCGAGGAGGCCGAGCGGATCCGCAGGGAGGCCGAGACCGAGGCCGACCGGCTGCGCGCCGAGGCGCACGACATCGCCGAGCAGCTCAAGGGCGCGGCGAAGGACGACACCAAGGAGTACCGCGCCAAGACGGTCGAGCTGCAGGAGGAGGCCCGCCGGCTGCGCGGCGAGGCCGAGCAGCTGCGTGCCGACGCGGTCGCCGAGGGCGAACAGATCCGGGCCGAGGCCCGGCGCGAGGCCGTCCAGCAGATCGAGGAGGGGGCCAAGACCGCCGAGGAGCTGCTGGCCAAGGCGAAGGCCGACGCGGACGAGATGCGCTCGGCGGCCACCACGGACAGCGAGAAGGTGCGCACCGAGGCCATCGAGCGCGCCTCGATGCTGCGCCGCCAGGCCGAGGAGACCCTGGAACGCACCCGCAAGGAGGCCGAGCGGCACCGGGCCGAGGCCGCAGAGCAGTCCGAGGCGGTCAAGGAGGAGGCCGAGCGGGCCGCCCGCGCCCTGCGCGAGGAGACCGAGCGCGCCGTCGAGGCCCGCCACGCGGAGGCCGCCGGGGAACTGGCCCGTCTGCAGTCCGAGGCCGAGCAGCGGCTCGCCTCCGCCGAGCAGGCGCTGGACGACGCCCGTGCGGAGGCCGAGCGGATCCGCCGCGAGGCCGTGGAGGAGAGCGACCGGCTGCGCTCCGAGGCCGCCGAGCGCATTCGTACGCTCCAGGCGCAGGCCGAGGCCGAGGCCGACCGGCTGCGCACGGAGGCCGCCGCCGACGCGTCCGCCTCCCGTGCCGAGGGCGAGGCCATCGCCGTACGCCTGCGCTCGGAGGCGGCGGCCGAGGCCGAGCGGCTGAAGTCGGAGGCGCTGGACAGCGCCGACCGCGTACGGACCGAGGCCCAGGCAGCGGCCGAGCGGCTGGGCACCGAGGCCACGGAGACGCTCGCCGCCGCCCAGGAGGAGGCCGCCCGGCGCCGCCGCGAGGCCGAGGAGCTCCTCGGCTCCGCGCGCCAGGAGGCCGACCAGGAGCGCGAGCGGGCCCGTGAGCAGAGCGAGGAGCTGCTCGCCGTGGCGCGCGTCCGGGTCGAGGAGGCCCAGGCCGAGGCCGTACGGCTGATCGAGGAGGCCGACCGGCGTGCCACCGAGATGGTGTCGGCCGCCGAACAGCACGCCCAGCAGGTGCGGGACTCCGTCGTCGGACTGCACGAGCAGGCGCAGGAGGAGATCACCGGTCTGCGTTCCGCCGCCGAGCACGCGGCGGAGCGGACGCGCACCGAGGCTCAGGAGGAGGCGGACCGGGTCCGCGCCGACGCCTACGCGGAGCGCGAGCGGGCCTCCGAGGACGCGGCCCGCATCCGGCGGGAGGCCGCCGAGGAGTCGGAGGCCGCCAAGTCGCTGGCGGAGCGGACGGTCGCCGAGGCGATCGCCGAGGCCGAGCGGCTCCGTTCGGACGCCGCCGAGCACGCCCAGCGGGTCCGCACCGAGGCGTCGGACACCATCGCCAATGCCGACCAGGACGCGGCGCGAACGCGTGCGGAGGCGCGCGAAGACGCGAACCGGATCCGGTCCGACGCGGCCACCCAGGCCGACACCCTCATCACGGAGGCCCGGTCGGAGGCCGAACGGCTCACCGCGGAGACCAACGCCGAGGCCGAGCGGGTCCGGACCGAGTCGGTGGCCAAGGCCGACAAGCTGCTCTCGGACGCGACCGACGAGGCCGAGCGGCTGCGCGCCGAGGCCGCCGAGACGGTCGGGTCCGCGCAGCAGCACGCCGAGCGGATCCGCACCGAGTCGGCGCGGATCAAGGCGGAGGCGGAGGCGGAGGCCGAGCGGATGACCGCGGCCGCGCGCGCGGAGGCCGAGCGCACCCTGGACGAGGCCCGCAAGGACGCCAACAAGCGGCGCTCCGAGGCGGCCGAGCAGGTCGACACGCTCATCACGGAGACCGCCGCCGAGGCCGACAAGCTGCTCTCGGAGGCCCAGCAGACCGCGCTGAAGACGACGGCGGACGCCGAGGCGCAGGCCGACACGATGGTGGGTGCCGCGCGCACGGAGGCCGACCGGCTGGTCGCCGAGGCGACGGTCGAGGGCAACTCGCTGGTGGAGCGGGCCAGGGCGGACGCGGACGAGCTGCTCGTCGGCGCGCGCCGGGACGCGACCGCGATCCGGGAGCGCACGGAGGAGCTGCGCGAACGCATCACGACCGAGATCGAGGAGCTGCACGAGCGGGCGCGGCGCGAGTCGGCCGAGACGATGAGGTCGGCGGGCGACCGGTGCGACGCGCTGATCAAGGCGGCCGAGGAGCAGCTGGAGAAGGCCAAGGCGCAGGCGAAGGAGATCGTCTCGGAGGCCAGCTCCGAGGCGGGCAAGGTCCGTATCGCCGCGGTCAAGAAGGCCGAGGGGCTGCTCAAGGAGGCCGAGCAGAAGAAGGCCACGCTCGTGTCCGAGGCCGAACAGATCAAGGCCGAGGCGATCCGTGAGGCCCGCAAGGCCGTCGAGGAGGGCAAGCGGGAGCTGGAGATCCTGGTGCGCCGGCGCGAGGACATCAATGCGGAGATCTCCCGTGTCCAGGACGTCCTGGAGGCGTTGGAGTCTTTTGAGGCGCCGTCCGGTGGCAAGGATGGGGGCGTCAAGGCGGGGGCCGCAGTGGGTGCGCCCCGTTCGGGTGGCAAGGCGTCAGACGGGTAGCCAGAAGCGTCGATTCTGTGCTTGCCGGGACGTTTCGTACAGGTCCTGGCAAGCCCTGAGACAGTTAGCCACCCAAAAGGAGTGTCATTCTCCAGATCAAACACGTATCCGCTCGATGACACGCCGCTTTGACCCCTAGGATTCCCTCTATCACCTCACCGGTCTCATTCGACAGGAACCCCATGAGCGACACTTCCCCCTACGGCTTCGAGCTTGTGCGGCGTGGGTACGACCGCGCTCAGGTGGACGAACGGATCTCCAAGCTCGTCTCCGACCGTGACAGCGCTCTCACCCGCATCACTGCTCTGGAAAAGCGCATCGAGGAGCTCCACCTCGAGACACAGAACGCCCAGGCCCAGGTGACCGACGCCGAGCCGTCGTACGCCGGTCTCGGTGCGCGTGTCGAGAAGATCCTCCGCCTCGCCGAGGAAGAGGCCAAGGACCTGCGCGAGGAGGCCCGCCGCGCCGCCGAGCAGCACCGTGAGCTGGCCGAGTCGGCCGCCCAGCAGGTGCGCAACGACGCAGAGTCGTTCGCCGCGGAGCGCAAGGCCAAGGCCGAGGACGAGGGCGTCCGGATCGTCGAGAAGGCCAAGAGCGACGCCTCTCAGCTGCGCTCCGAGGCACAGAAGGACGCGCAGTCCAAGCGCGAGGAGGCGGACGCCCTCTTCGAGGAGACCCGCGCCAAGGCCGCCCAGGCCGCTGCCGACTTCGAGACGAACCTCGCCAAGCGGCGCGAGCAGTCCGAGCGCGACCTGGCTTCCCGTCAGGCCAAGGCCGAGAAGCGTCTGGCCGAGATCGAGCACCGCGCCGAGCAGCTGCGCCTGGAGGCCGAGAAGCTGCGCACGGACGCCGAGCGCCGCGCCCGCCAGACGGTGGAGACGGCTCAGCGCCAGGCCGAGGACATCGTGGCCGACGCGAACGCCAAGGCCGACCGCATCCGCTCGGAATCCGAGCGCGAGCTGGCGGCGCTGACGAACCGTCGCGACTCCATCAACGCCCAGCTCACGAACGTCCGCGAGATGCTCGCGACGCTCACGGGCGCGGCCGTCGCCGCCGCGGGCTCCCCGACCGAGGACGAGCCGATCTCGCGCGGGGTTCCGGCACAGCAGTCGCGGTAACGCCGGGCGTACGGCAGAGGAACATCCGCGGAGCCCTCCGCCACTGCGGTGGCGGAGGGCTTTGTGCCGTCTTAGCGTGGCCGCATGATCGAGCTCGAGGGGCTGACCAAGCGGTACGGCGAGAAACTGGCGGTCAACAACCTCACGTTCACCGTCAGACCGGGTGTCATCACGGGCTTCCTCGGCCCCAACGGCGCCGGGAAGTCCACCACCATGCGGATGGTGCTCGGGCTCGACCACCCCACCGCCGGTGACGTCCGCATCGACGGCAGGCACTACGACCAGCTGAAGAACCCGCTGCAGTACATCGGCGCCCTGCTCGAGGCCAGGGCCGTGCACGGCGGCCGCAGCGCCTACAACCATCTGCTCTGCCTGGCGCAGAGCAACGGCATCCCCGCCTCCCGTGTCCACGAGGTCCTCGACACCGTCGGTCTGACGGCCGTGGCACGGAAGAAGACCAAGGGCTTCTCCCTGGGCATGGGCCAGCGCCTCGGCATCGCGGGCGCGCTCCTCGGCGACCCGCGGATCCTGATGTTCGACGAGCCGGCCAACGGCCTCGATCCCGAGGGCATCCACTGGATCCGCACCCTGATGAAATCCCTCGCGGCGCAGGGGCGGACCGTGTTCGTCTCCAGCCACCTCATGAGCGAGATGGCGCTCACCGCCGACCATCTCGTGGTCATCGGCCAGGGCCGGCTGCTCGCCGACACCTCCATGGCGGACTTCATCCAGCAGAACTCACGCTCGTACGTCCGTGTCCGCTCCCCGCAGCGCGAGCGGCTCCTCGATGTGCTGCACGAGGCGGGCATCACGGTCGTCGAGTCCGGCAGCGGCGTGCTGGAGGTGGACGGCGGCAAGGCCGAGCTGATCGGTGAACTGGCCGCCCGGCACCATCTCGTGCTGCACGAGTTCAGTCAGCAACAGGCCTCGCTCGAGGAGGCGTTCATGCGGCTGACCGCGGAGTCGGTGGAGTACCACGCGCACGCCGACGCGCCCCGCGACAGCTGGCCGGGGCAGGCCCCGCGCCAGAGGTGGGGCGCCGACTGGAAGAAGGGAGGCTGAGCCATGGCGGCGGCCCAGGTCATCCGGTCCGAGTGGACCAAGATCCGGTCGGTGGCGTCCACGGTGTGGACGCTCTCCGTCGCGCTGGTCGTCACCGTCGCCCTCGGCATGCTGATCTCGGCGCTGACCCGGAGCGAGTTCGACAGGATGAGCCCGAAGGACCGGCTCTCCTTCGACCCGACCTTCATCAGCTTCGCCGGGATGAGCCTCGGTCAGCTCGCGATGATCGTGTTCGGGGTGCTCGTGGTGTCGAACGAGTACAGCACCGGAATGATCCGCACCTCGCTCGCCGCGGTCCCCCGGCGCGGCACCTTCCTGTTCGGCAAGGTCGCGGTGGCGACCGCGCTCTCCCTGGTGGTCGGCATGGTCACCAGCTTTGTCGCCTTCTTCTTCGGACAGGCGATGCTCGGCCCCCACCGGGCGGAGATCGGCGACCCCGGCGTCCTGCGTGCGGTCATCGGCGGCGGGCTCTACATGACCCTCATCGCGATGTTCTCGATGGGGGTGGCCGCGATGCTGCGCTCGCCGATGCTGTCGCTCGGCATCCTCATGCCGTTCTTCTTCCTGATCTCCAGCATCCTGGGGAACGTCTCCGCGACGAAGAAGATCGGCCGCTTCCTCCCCGACCAGGCGGGCAGCAGGATCATGCAGGTCGTGCCCAGGGCCGCCGACAACCCCCCGTACGGTCCCTGGGGCGGGCTGGGGATCATGGTGCTGTGGGTGGTGGCGGCCCTTGCCGGGGGCTACGTCCTGCTGAAGAAACGGGACGCCTGAGCGGCACGGAGCCCCCCTGACCAGGCAGGACCCGTAGCCGACCGCGGTCAGAGCCGGTTCACCCCGGTGACCTGCAGGGTTTTACATTCTCTTGAGTGGAACCGTCAGCGGCCGGATATCCTCCTAACCCTTACGGGGGCGGTCTGGGCCCCGACGTCCTGAACCTTTCGATGGGTGCGGAGCATGATCGAGGCAGTCGGCCTGACGAAGCGCTACGGCGACAAGACGGCCGTGTACAACCTTTCCTTCCAGGTGCGGCCGGGTGCCGTCACCGGCTTCCTCGGGCCCAACGGCTCGGGCAAGTCGACGACCATGCGGATGATCCTCGGCCTGGACAACCCCACCTCGGGGCAGGTGACGATCGGCGGCTACCCCTACCGCAAGCTGCCGAACGCTCCGCGCCAGGTCGGCGCCCTGCTCGACGCCAAGGCCGTGCACGGCGGCCGGGCCGCCCGCAACCACCTGCTGTGCCTCGCCCAGCTCTCCGGCATCCCGGCCCGACGTGTCGACGAGGTGCTCGGTGTCGTCGGTCTGCAGGACGTGGCCCGGAAGCGGTCCAAGGGATTCTCGCTCGGCATGGGACAGCGGCTCGGCATCGCCGCCGCGCTCCTCGGCGACCCCCAGGTGCTCCTCTTCGACGAACCGGTCAACGGTCTCGACCCCGAGGGCATCCTCTGGGTGCGCAACCTGATGAAGTCGCTGGCGGCGGAGGGCCGTACGGTCTTCGTCTCCTCCCACCTCATGAGCGAAATGGCGCTCACCGCCGACCACCTGATCGTGATCGGGCGCGGGCAGCTGCTCGCCGACATGAGCGTGAAGGACTTCATCTCCGCCAACTCCGCGGACTTCGCGCGCGTCCGCACCCCCGACACCGAGCCGCAGCAGCGGGAGAAGCTGAGCTCGGCGCTGACGGAGGCGGGCGGGCACGTACTGCCCGAGCAGGACGGTGCGCTGCGCGTCACCGGGCTGCCGCTGCCGCGCATCAGTGACATCGCGCACGACGCCGACGTACGTCTGTGGGAGCTGTCCCCGCATCAGGCCTCGCTGGAGGAGGCGTACATGCGGATGACGCAGGGCGCGGTCGACTATCGCTCGACCATCGACCAGAAGGCCGGGCTGATGCAGCCGCTGCCGCCCGGCGTCCAGCCGCCGATGCCGGTGCCGGGCCAGGGCCAGCCGGGCTGGTACGCCCCGCCGCCGCCCCAGCAGGGCGGGCAGCCGTTCGCGATGCCCGGGCAGCCGCCCGCGGGCCCGTACGGCGCGCCTGTCGCCCCTGCCGCGGGACAGCCGAACCCGTACGCGCAGCCGGCGCCGCAGGGCCAGGCACCGGCCCGGCCCGCCGCGCCCGCCCCCGCTCCCGCTGTTGACACGACCAAGTCCGAGGACGCCCGATGAGCACCCCCCAGCCTTCGATGCCGCAGGCCGCGCCCGCCTGGCAGGCGGCGCCCGGTTCCGCGTACCCCACCTACACCTCGCCGATCCCGGTGGTACGGACCCATCTCGGGCATGCCGTCGCCTCCGAGTGGACGAAGATCAGATCGGTGCGCTCCACGATGTGGACGCTCGGGGTGTTCATCCTGCTGGTGATCGGGATCGGGCTTGCCGCCGGCGCCCTGGTCGCGAACTCCAGCGGGGAGAGCGCGGGTCTCAACCCGCTGTCCCTCGGTTTCTTCGGGATCCTCCTCGGCAGCATCTGCATCATCACGCTCGGCGTGCTGACCACCGCGTCGGAGTACGGCACCGGCATGATCCGGACCACGATGACGGCCTGCCCCAGCCGCACCCGGGTACTCGCGGCGAAGGCGATCGTGTTCTTCCTCGTCGCCTTCGTGGTCACGCTGGTGGCCGCCACCCTTGTCGCGTTCGCGCAGGTGGCCATGCTGAGCGGCCATGGCACGAAGGACCCTTCCGGCGCGGAGTGGCTGAAGGGCACGCTCGGCGTCAGCCTCTACATCGCGCTGCTCGGGCTGATCTCGCTCGTCATCGGCTCGATCGTGCGGCACTCGGCGGGCGCCATCACCATCATGATCGGAGCGGTGCTGGCCCCGCTGGTCATCGCGCTGTTCATGTTCGCGCAGTCGCTGGAGAACGTGCGCAAGGCCCTGGTCGAGTACTCGATCCCCAACCAGCTCAGCGTCTTCTACGCCAACTCCCTGAGCGAGTCCGGCCCGTCCGGCTGGGATCCGCTGTGGATCATCCTGGGCGCGACGGCCGCGGCCTTCGCCGGGGCATGGCTGCTGCTGGAGAAGCGGGACGTGTAGGCCGGGTTCAGAACCTCGGCGCGTTACGGGACCGCTGCACCCGCGTGGTGCGGCGGTCCTTCGCGTTCCAGCAGGCCTTGTGCCAGTGCCTGCGGTCGTCCACGCCCGCGTGCTCGGGCCAGGCCACCACGTGCGGGAGGCCGGAGGGGATCATCTGGTCGCAGCCGGGGCAGCGGTATGTCTTGCCCTGGGCGCCGGCGCCCGCCACATGGCGCACGCTCCACTCCTCGCCCTGCCAGCTCTCGGTGAACTGCCAGCCGCCGTAACGGGACCTGTCGTCGTCGTCCGCGCTCCGGCCCGACGAGCCGGAGTCCTTGGGTCGGTTGCGACGCGGGGACACAGAACACCTCACGGGGCTATACAGGGAGCACGGGCCGTATCCAGCCTACGCGGCGCAAGCGGGGGTACGCGTACGTCACCAATCTGACAGATCTCCCTCCGATCGGCCCATTCTGCAGACAATCCGCAAATCTCTCCGTCAAGCCGTGACTTGGGCACATGTCAGACAGTTATGCCGCGTGGGGGAGCTCCGCGTCGGAGCCAGGAAAGCAGGAAGTGCAATGCGCGTAGGAAGTTTTGTACTGGCGGCCCAGTTTCCCGGACAGGGCCAGGGGGAGGCGCTGCACCGTGCGGTGCGGTCGGCCGAGGTCGCCGAAGAGGCGGGGCTCGATGCGGTGTGGCTGGCCGAGCACCACTTCGTGCCGTACGGGACGTGCCCGTCGGCGGTCACTCTGGCCGGCCTGCTGCTGGGCCGCACCCGCCGCATCCGGGTCGGCACGGCGGTCAGCGTGCTGCCCACCGCCCACCCGGTGGCGCTCGGCGAGCAGGCCGCACTGCTCCACCTCACCTCGGGCGGGCGCTTCTCGCTCGGCGTCGGGCGCGGCGGGCCCTGGGTGGACCTGGAGGTCTTCGGCTCGGGCCTCGCGGCGTACGAGAAGGGGTTCCCGGAATCACTCGATCTGCTGGTGCGCTGGCTGCGCGAACCGTCCGTTGCCGCCACGGGGGAACGATTCAGCTTCCGCGAAGTCCCTGTCGTCCCACGGCCGTCGGAGTCGCTCACCGACACCGAGGGACCCGAGGTCGTCGTCGCCTGCACCTCGCCGACGAGCGTCCGCCTCTCCGCCGAGCGGGGGCTGCCGATGCTGCTCGGCATGCACGTCGGGGACGAGGAGAAGGCGGAAATGGTCGCGCTGTGGCGGCAGTACGCGCACGCGGCGGGCGTCGACAGGGACGTGATCGCCCGCGCGAGCCATGTCTCGGCCGGCGTCTGCCAGATCGCCGACCGGCGCACCGACGCGGTGGAGGCGCTGACGAAGGCGATGCCGGGCTGGCTGAAACAGGGGCTCGACGCCCATGTGACGGTCGACGGCCGGGCCCGCACGATGCGGGACCCGCTGGCGTACACCGAACTTCTCTGCGGGCTGCACCCGGTGGGCACGCCGAGGCTGTGCGCCGACCGGCTCGCCGCGACGTCGGAGCGGACCGGAATCTCGCGCTTCGCCCTGCTCGTCGAGGGCTCCGGCGACCTCGCGGCGACGGAGGAGAACGTACGCAGGCTCGGTGCCGAGGTGCTCCCCCACCTCGGCTGAGTCAGCCGGGCGCGGCCCGTCCCGTCGTCCGGGCCGCCGACGGGAGCCTGCCGCTCCGGTACAGATGCACCTCCCACGTAGGGAGCGGCAGGCCGTGCGTCGTCACATGCGTCAGCAGTCGCGCAGTTCCGGCGACTGGTTGAGCAGCTGACTGCGGACCGAGGTGAAGCGAGCCAGCGTGTCGTCCACTGAGGAGTCCAGCGGGAACACCGCCACCCGGTGGCAGTTCTGGAAGGCCAGGCGCACTCCGAAGTGCCGCTGCAGGGCGCCGCGTATCGCGTCACTCGCGAGCGCACGCAGCAGCTGTCCACGTGCCTGCTCGTCCGGCGGGGGCGTCTGGTTGTCGGCGAACTCGCCGCCGTCCACCTTCAGCTGAGCCACCAGGGAGCTGATCATCTCCCACGCATAGGGCAGGGAGGTCCGGACGCAGTCGACGAAATCTTCTTCGTCGACCTCGCCTCGCTCGGCCTGTTCGAGTAGGGCCGGTGAGACGTCGAGCGACATGGGTTCTCCTCTCACACCCCGAAACAACAGGGGTTGATGGACAGGGAAGGGAGTTCGCACTATCGAACACGCTGCGTACACACGGCGCGACCTCCCGTTTACTACGGTAAGCAACGGCCGGTGACGGCACCAGGAGAATGCGCACACAGCGAACTCCCACTAGGCACACAACCGGCCATTGACGAACAGGGGCATCCCGGGAGAAACGGGGGAGGCGGCTCACGAGGGCGAATCGCGTCGGGGCGGGCGCGTCGAGTAGCGTTGCCGACCATGCGTCTCGTCATTGCCCGGTGCTCCGTCGACTACGCGGGCCGTCTCACCGCCCATCTGCCCTCCGCGCCCCGTCTGATCCTGGTCAAGGCGGACGGCAGCGTCTCGATCCATGCGGACGACCGTGCCTACAAGCCCCTCAACTGGATGTCGCCGCCCTGCACGCTGAAGGAGGGGGCGGGCGACGACGAGGGCGTCTGGACCGTCACCAACAAAACGGGCGAGAAACTGATCATCACGATGGAGGAGGTCCTCCACGACTCCACGCACGAACTCGGCGTGGACCCGGGTCTGATCAAGGACGGTGTGGAGGCGCATCTGCAGGAGCTGCTGGCCGACCGCATCGAGACGCTCGGCGAGGGCTACACGCTCATCCGCCGCGAGTACATGACAGCGATCGGCCCGGTGGACATCCTGTGCCGGGACGCCGAGGGCGGGACCGTGGCCGTGGAGATCAAGCGGCGGGGCGAGATCGACGGCGTGGAGCAGCTCACGCGCTATCTGGAACTCCTGAACCGCGACCCCCATCTCGCGCCGGTCCGCGGCATCTTCGCGGCCCAGGAGATCAAGCCGCAGGCCCGCGTCCTCGCCACGGACCGCGGTATCGGCTGCGCGGTCCTGGACTATGACGCGCTGCGGGGCATTGAGGACGACAAGCTGCGGCTGTTCTGACGGGCAGTACAGGCAGTACTACGACGACGAGGGCCGGGTCCGGAAGACGGACCCGGCCCTTCGTGCACCGAGGGGGACTTCAGATCACCGCACCCGTGCCGCTCGGCGTGCCCGTGCCGGTGCTCGCCGGGCTGCTCGATGTGGCCGTGGCGCTGGACGACGGGCCGCTGGCCGAGTTGGACGTGCTGGGACTCGTCGGTCCCGTCGACGTCGGATCGGGGGACGGCGACGACGGGGACGACGAGGTCGAACTGGACGGCGAGCCTCCCGACGGCTTCGTGGGCGTCGGCGTCGAGGGCTTGGTCGTAGACGGCTTCGACGGTGACGTCGACTTCGTGGGCGTCGAACCCTGCGTACCGGTCGGGTGGTCCGTCGGACCGCCCGTCGTGCCCGGCGTAGGACTGTCCGTCGTGCCGGGCGCGCCAGGCGTGCCCGTGCCCTTCGCCGTCGCGGCGCCGACGTCGCCCGAACTGCCTCCGCCGCCCTTGTTCGCCTTGTCCGCGCCGAGGCTGCCGTCGTTGGCGCCCTGGCTCGCCGAGGGGCCCACCTGGACGTTCCGGGACGGGTTGTTGGCGTCGTTGTTCGACGTCATGCCGAGCGTCACGACCGTGCCGAGGACGGCGACCAGCGCCGCACCCGCGCCCGCGGCCACCAGATTGCGCCGGGTTCCCTTCACCACGCTCCGGATGCCGCCCAGGAGCACGGGCTCGGGCTCGGCCATCGCCTGGTGCGTGACGAGCGTCGCCGTGTCGCCGATCGGCCCGGTCAGCCCGAAGCCGGCCGGTACTCCGCCGGGCGGCGACGCCGACTCCTCGTGCCGCGCGTCCGGTACCTCCTCGCCCGCCGCCGTACGCCCGCCGGGCGGTGTCGCGCCGGAGCGGTCGGCGACCAAGGCGAGGGCGGCCCGCCCGGCGAACGAGCCGCGCATGTGGTCGAGGGCGCCCCGCACCCCGATGGTGGCCTCCACGTCGGCCCCGGCCCGGTAGGGCTGGA